>JBLMZM010000115.1:0-73206 GCA_050258815.1 Ignavibacteriales bacterium | reverse complement strand
CATCCTGTCCGTTCATCACGGGATAATGCCGTAAGTAAAATATTTAATGGAGAATCGGGGATTTATTATTAATTTATTGCTCTGATGACGAAGTGTTACAATAATTAATATTTAATAAGGGGACGCTCCATGAAGATTTTTGCTGCGGTATTTCTTTTATTTATTTCAACTTCCGTTATATCTTCTCAGCAGCTGAGTAAAAGTGATGAGCGATATATTGACAGCCTGATGAGCTCAAAGTATAAACCTGAGGCTCCGGGGGCTGTGATACTGGCTGCAAGGGATGGTAAGGTGATGTTCATGAAAGGCTATGGACTGGCAAACATGGAGTTAAGTGTTCCAGTCAGACCTGAATATATTTTTCCCGTGGCATCAATAACAAAACAGTTCACCGCGGTTTCACTGCTTCAGCTGGTTCAGAAAGGACAGGTTTCGCTGCAGGATGACATCAGGAAATACCTGCCTGATCTTAATACTCACGGCAGGAAGATCACACTCGAGCAGCTGCTAACACACACGGGAGGACTGAACAGCTTCTCGGGAAAACCCTCCTTCAGAAAACAGAGGCACTACAATTTTTCAAAAGATGAACTGGTAAAGCTGATCGAGGAGGATACACTGCTTTTTGAACCGGGACAGGGATGGAGCTATTCGAATTCGGGATACTCACTACTGGGACTCGTGGTAGAAAAGGTTTCGGGCATTACATTGCACGACTACTATAAAAAGAATATTTTTAAGCCGCTTAAAATGGACCATACATATATAGGTACGAACGAAAAGGTGATACCTGGATTTGTGCCTTATTATACGCGCGACGGACAGGGCGGCTTTAAGCCCGGCTCATTTTTCAGCTTCAGCTGGCTTTACGGCTCAGGCGACCTGCTTTCATGTGCAGATGACATGCTGAAGTGGGATGAAGCACTCTATTCTGATATATTACTGAAAGAGGAATTGAGAAAAAAGGCATGGACCTCAAGCGTACTTCAGAACGGGCAGAAGACAAATTACGGTTTCGGCTGGGAGATGGGAACGTATAACGGAATGGAAGTTATAAGACATGACGGCATTCTGGGATATCTTTCAGATGCCATACGCATTCCTGAAAAACACATATTTGTTACTATTCTCTCAAACAATAACGGAGTAAACCCAAATAACCTTAGTGCAGAAATTGCACTCCGCCTGGCAGGGGAATCACTCGGCAGAAAAGTCTCCGGCAATCCTGGCAGGGAGAAGATGCAGGAATATACGGGGACGTATGAAATAAGCCAGTCTGCAACGGGCAGGTCATACAGGCAAATCGTGCTTGAAAACGATACGCTCTATTCACAGAGCAAGGAAGAGGGGAAGCTTAGGCTTTCTTATGCCGGGAATGACAAATTGGCTTTTGACGGCTACAACTATGTGATGGAATTTCACAGGGATAAATCCGGAAAAATCGAATATGTGGAAATCTTTGAACAGCCTGTGAACTATGGACCCAACGAGGTGGAAAAGAAAGTGTACAATAAAAATTTATGATTTACCGGTAGCCTATAAATGACGATGTGATGAGTGAACAGTTTTTTTGCTGAGCACTCATCACTACGAAAAGAAACCAGCTAGTGGGCTTCTGTTTTCATGGGGTTTGAGGATTCCTCGAAAAACTGCTGCTGAAGTTCCAGTATTTTGGTATTCTTTTTCACGTCACGGATAAGTTTTACCAGCTGGCTTACTTCATCATTGATCAGTATCTCGCCCATTTCCTTGTTGCCAAAGCTGCCGTCACCGGCATAGTGATTCGGAAATCTGGCGTACCACCATATACCTGAAAATCCATTACTAATATCTTTCAAACGGCTCTGATCGCTTCCATCCTGTGACTTTGCCTGGTCGAGTTTAACCAGATCCGGATGTGAGACGAGCATAGTGGAAGTTTCCCTTTCGCCTGCATGTCCGTCCATGTCTGACTTATGCATCTGTTTTACTTTTTGGGCAACTTCAGGAGTTTCCGAAGGAGTAAATAATATTACCGCATAGTCTTTCTTCTTTTCCAGCTGGGCCTGGCAGAAGTATCTGAGAAAATACGTGTTGCCGCCGTGACCATTAACCAGGATGATCTTCTTTATGCCGTTTCTGCTGAGCTCATCGCAGGTTTCCTCCAGCAGGTCCCATACGAGTCTGCTGCTGTATGCAATTGTACCCGGCTGATGTTTAGCTTCAAATATTTGTCCAAAATAATACTGGGGATACATTATTGTATATTCCAGCCGGGTTGCCCGCGTGACAACCTCCCTTACATCCAGCAGGTCAGTTCCAAGCGGAAGGTGGGGGCCATGTTTTTCAATTATGCCCATTGGGATTATGCATGTATTTGAAGAGTTCTCCACGGCCTGCCTGAAATCACCGGAGGTCAGTTCCTCGTATTTTGCAGACAGTGTCTGGTCCTGCGCATAATAATAACAGGGAAGGAGGCTGAGCGTTAATAGTAAAAGTACAGTGTAGAATAGATTTTTCATATAACTTCCTCTTTTTTTATAAATCCTGCATCAGGTGTGGTTTCCGGCCAGTCAAGTATGCCGGTATGATTACAAGCATGGAAGCCGGGTTATAAGTCTTTTCGTCCGTTTTTTGTAGTCAAAACAAAGGTCTAAGATTCAGGCTTTACGGCAATGGACTTTACTCATTCATTATTTTACGGACGCGCTGCTTGCCGCCATCGGGGTTGCCGGCTACGGCAAAACCTGCTTTTTCAAACAGTGAACGGGTGCCGGTCCACGAAAATGCATCTATATAGTTACCGTCCTTGTCGGGTTTTGAAGGGTAGCCTTCTGCAATTTCACCGCCATAATTGCTTATTGCACGAAGTGCATGATCCAGCATTGCTTTTGCAACACCCTTATTGCGGAAATGCCTGAGCACAAAAAAGCAGGGGATGGACCACACTTTTTCCGGATCCTCGCACTTCAGTGTTCTTGCCCGGTTCAGGCGAGGGAAAGTGAGTCTGGGTCCGAATGTGCACCAGCCAACGGGTTTCTCCCCACAGAATGCAAGTATTGCATGAACCGAGCCATCATGAATCCCTTTTTCCAGGCGTTCTTTGGCCTTATCACCCTGTATGTCCTTCCATTTTTCACCCTTTTCATACCTCCATGCCTGGCACCAGCATCCACCGCATGCGCCATTTGCCCCAAAGAGGGTTTCAACATCGCTCCACATTTCCGGTGTCAGCTCCCTTGTGATGATTTCCATTATTTCCTCCGGTATTTTTCGCATTAAAAATTCTGAAAACCCAGATCCGTTTCCTGCAGATCTGATCCATTAGCTTTTGCAGCACGGCTTAAATACATTCATGCTCATTTTGTCCCAGCTTTATCCTGCTGCAGGGTTTGAATAAAACCCAAACCTAAAATAGCTAAATACGTAAAATAATTAAAATGGCATTTACACTGTTTAATGATAATAATGGGGTCCCGGCATAAATATTTGTTAGGGCAGGAGCTAAAGAGAAAACCTTGACTTTGGATTTGCTGAGGGATATATTTTAGCCTCAAATGGAGATTATTGATCTGACGGGCAAATTGTGCCGGTCAAAAGAAAGGACAAGGCAGCTAAATAAATAAAATATCACTTTATGCAACAAAACAGGCAGGCACATGAAAAAACAAATTTACTACTTATCCATTTTTTCCCTGATTTCTTTCCTCGCATTTGGTTTTGTGATTTCCCGGTTTTCCAGTCACACGATGTCCAGTCTCCTTAAGCAGCTTGAAATTACAGACAGCGACGCAAAAGAGTACGTCTGGTCAAACTGCCTTTATTTATCCTTTAATTTCCCCAGTCCCAAAGAATTGAAAGATGCAGCCAAAGGCGAGCGTCCGGCAATTGTAAAACTGGTAGGGGAATATGCCAAAAATTTCACAAAATCTAATGAATTCCTGAGCAGGTACAAGGAATATATGGAGTCCGCAAGGCCCCAGGCACCGGAAGCACCGGAATCCACGGATGACATTATGAAGAGGCAGAAGTCTGAGATGAGCAAGAGCATCCGGGATATGGAAGAGGCCGCGAAAAACATGCCTGCTGCACAGCGTTCTGAAATGCAGAAGTTGATAAAGGCGCTTAAGGAGCAGATGGTAGAGATGCAATCGCAGACCAGTGCACTCAACACCAGTGAGACTGCGGATCTGATGAAGCAGGGACACGAGGCACAGATGGCCGAGTATAAAGAAAAGCTTGCCCAGTGGGAAAAAGAATACAAAAGCGGTCCCAGTCAGCTGGTAAAGAAATGGCTGGAAAGATTCCTGGAGGAATCCTCAAATATCAATTATAACGCAGAACTGAGACAGAATGAAAGCGGAAAGAAGATATTTGTTAATCCTGAATACGAAGCAAAATCCGACCTGTGGAAGCTCTGCTTCAGGGCGGGAAAAGAAACTGTGGAGGCAGCGCGGACGTTTGCTGCGGCTTGGCTGAAGGAAATCGACTAACAAAATAGTGCTTTGTGTTGATTGGAGAACTGAGCAATTAACATTTTTAAGGCTAAGAACAACGAACTTAAAAAGGTTCCGGGAGAGAGTGCTTCCGGGACCTTTTTTATTTTAGGGATACCGGGCAAATTTATATTTATTTACAGCAATTGTTATTTTTACTTCCTTTATTAATGCTGTATAATGTACATTTGGGGTGCATTTTTAAAAGACAGTGTATCCCGGATACTTCAAAATCAACCGAAAAGTAAACAGCATTAACAGTAATATAAATGCGGATGAGAAACTAACAATGTGTAATATAGACGTATATAGTGCGGGTTTTTTTAGTAACTGCACCCCTGGACATGTACTAATAGGAAACGGGAGGCTAAATGGCAGAAGCTGAAGCCAAAGTTCCACGGTTTGCTGCCTTAAGGCACAAGAATTTCACACTTCTCTGGACGGGTCTTATAGTGTCAAATATCGGCACCTGGATGCAGAATGTGGCACAGGGCTGGCTGGTGCTGCAGCTGACAAATTCTCCGTTATGGCTGGGGCTTTTAGGGCTGAGCTTTGCCCTGCCGATGATAATATTTCCTTTTTTCGGGGGTGTTGTTGTTGACCGCATACACCGGATACGTCTGTTGTATATTACGCAGACGGGAATGATGCTTACGGCCTTTGTACTGGCAGCACTTACCTGGATGAATCTGATAACCGTGCATTACATTCTGATTGCCTCCTTCATTCAGGCTTCGTTCCTGGCCTTTGACAATCCGGCCAGGCAGGCACTTGTGCCGGATCTTGTTCCTTCGGGTGACCTTCTGAGCGCCCTTTCGCTGAATTCGGCTACCTACACAGGAGCGGCACTGGTGGGTCCGGCCATTGCCGGTGCACTGTTGGGTCCTCTGGGAGCAGGCAGTCTGTTCTTCCTTAATGGTGTGAGTTATCTTTCGGTTATGTTTGCCCTGATCTCAATGAAGGATGTAAAGACGCACAGCGGAGGAAAAAGGGTATCCTTAAGTCAGTCTGCGCTTACAGGATTAAAATATGCCTGGCACACACGTTTTATTCTGGCACTTCTGATGCTTTCTACGCTGGCATCCCTTTTCGGGCGCTCATACCAGAATCTGCTGCCCATTTTTGCACGTGATATATGGAATAGCGGAACCCAGGGTTATGGGTTTCTGCTTTCAGCCGGTGGCGGAGGTGCACTTTTAGGTGCCCTGGGACTGGCATCCCTGCGGGATATAAAGCGTTATGGTGCAATAATGATAATAAGCGGGTTTATATTCAGTTTATCGGTGATTCTCTTTGCCCTGAGTCCCTCACTCATAATGGGGATCATTTTCCAGCTCTCAGGAGGAATTGCGGCAACAGTGTATGGTACGATTATCGCGACATTTATACAGGTCGCGGTGCCGAATGAGCTGCGCGGCCGGATAATAAGTCTTTACACCATTACACTGATCGGAATACCTTCACTGGGCGCGCTGGGAAGCGGTGCATTTGCCGAAATACTGGGGGGAATTCAGGGCGCACCGCGTGCGGTCCTGATCGGCGGACTGGTAGTTGGAATAGTGCTTATTTTCGTGGGACCCTTATTCTGGCGCCGCGAAATAGATTCAACAAACATGTAAAAAGGCTATAAATTGCCTGTTCTCTGCCTTTTACCCACCAATACGGGTCCCGGGAGATGAATAATTGCCCTTTAATCCGCATCTTTTGCTTCGACTATCTAATGACAACATGTCTGAAATTGTAGGACCGGCTGAAATCGCCGGTTCTGTGTGGCTTTAAGATTTACAGTTCTTTTAAGCAGTTATAACTAATTACAGATAGTTGTCCGGTTTAACAGATGCGGGAAGAGAGTGAATTATGATAAGACGACTGTTTATATTTGCGACTATATTTGAAAAGTTTCTTGGCAGGCTGCATACCCGGAAATACAAGAAAAAAAGTTTTAAGGAATGGATTGCGGCCTTCAGCAACATACCAGGCTTTTTAGCCTCGGCCTGGAAAGAAAACAGGGGGCTTATATTCCTGAGCATTTCGCTGAGGACGGTATATTCCCTTATGCCGATGGCCATACTGTTTGTCAGCAAGCTTGTTATAGATGAGGTTATACTTATTGTTCAGGAGCATGGACACCATGATCTTTCCAGAATAACAACCCTAATAGCCATTGATTTTATTCTGAACGTAAGTTCCAGCTTTCTGAACAGGGGTGTTCAGGCCAACAACAAACTGGTCACTGAATTTTATACCAACCACTCATCGATAAAGCTGATGGAACATGCATCAACACTTGACCTGGATCAGTTTGAGAACCCTGAATTTTACGATAAGCTCTACAGGGCAAGGTATTTCACGCAGACGCGGGTGGATTCCCTCATTGAGATATTTGACCAGATGCAGGATATATTTACCTCGGTATTTCTTCTGCTGGGAATAGTTGCATTCAGTCCCTGGCTTGTTGTTCTGCTGATCCTGACCTCAGTACCTTCACTATTATCTGAATTTTACTTCAATAAAGAGACCTATTCTTTCATTCAAAACTCAACTTCAGAAAGGCGGGAACTGGATTATCTTTGTGAAGTAAGCACAAATAACCAGACGATCAAGGAAGTAAAGCTGTTTGGCCTGTCAAACTTCCTGACCGGTCAGTTCAGGAATCTCTCGGGTAAACACTACCAAAAAAAGAAAATCTTAACATACAAAAGGACTAAATGGAGCCTGGCTTTTACTCTGCTCAGCAGCTTAGGCTACTATGGAAGCTATTTACTGGTAATATCTTATACTTTAAAAGGGGCCATAACGGTGGGTGAACTGACGTTTTTCTTCGGCTCTTTTGAATGCCTGAAAGAGCTGCTGGAGGTTTCATTTGACCGCTTCTCTAAAATTGCACAGGGATCGCTGCACATAAAAGATTACTTTGATTTCTTTAATACAAAGCCCGGCATGGTAATAAAAGCCAAATGCAGGCCCTTTCCAAGACCCATATTGTTCGGATTTACGTTTCATAACGTGGGATTCAAATATAATGGCTCGGATAAGTGGGTGGTGCGCAATCTGAATTTCAGCATTAACCCGAAGGAAAAGATTGCAATAGTAGGAGAAAACGGAGCCGGTAAAACGACGATTACGAAGCTTTTATGCAGGCTGTATGACCCCACAGAAGGTACCATTTACCTGGATGGATACGACCTGAGGGAGTATGATGTGGAGGACCTAAGAAGGGAAATAGGCGTAATCTTCCAGGATTTCAATAAGTATAATATGAATATTTCCGACAATATTGCCGTTGGCAGGATCGAGGAGCGGGAAAACCTGAATATGATCAGGGCGTGTGCAAATCAGAGCACGGCAGATAAATTTATTGAAAAGCTGCCTCAGGGATACAATCAGCAGGTGGGGAAAAGATTTTCAAAGGGTGTTGACCTCTCAGGCGGGCAGTGGCAGAAACTTGCACTCTCGCGTGCATTTATGCGCGATGCCCAGCTGGTAATACTTGATGAACCTTCAGCCTCCCTGGACCCAAGATCTGAGTATGATCTATTCCAGAGATATATAAGCTTTACACAAGGAAAAATTGTAGTACTGGTTTCACACAGGTTCTCCAACGTACGCATGGCAGACAGGATAATAGTTCTTAAAAATGGCAGCTGTGCAGAAATGGGGAGCCACTATGAGCTTTTGTACAAACAGGGAATTTATGCCGAAATGTTCAACCTGCAGGCACAAGGGTATAAATAACTTTTTGTTTATCGCTCAGCATAATAAAAACAGTCAGGAATTGCAGCTCTTTTACGCGGTGAAACATATGATTCTCTCCTTCTCATTCAAAATGACTGATATAAAATATTATTTATATAGAATCCTGCCCGCAGTTACAACCAGGCAAACCGGCCTGGCGTCCGGATATTGTTCTTAAATTAAGATTCCCGGTTATATATTCAACTGGTATAAAAATTTTAGCATACGGGGCTAATGGGTAAGATAATTGAACAAATACGGCAAAAACTTTGGTCAAAGGGTAATTTTAAACTTAAAATTTTGTATACTTCGGGTAAGGATTTTGGCACTTCCGGAATATTCCAACCGAAATAGTGACCTAAAACAAGAAGAAGTTTTGTAAATATCTTTATTATCCCTGAAAAGGCGATATTTGGTGTTTATTATTTAGCAACAATAGTTTACCTTTGCAGGAATCCCGGACTGTTTATCTCAACATAAGCGGTCAAGCTGCAAATCGTATGAATTAAAGATCCAGAGGAAAGATAGATGATTATATTTTTGAAACTTAATGCATCAGAGAAGGATGTAGAAAAAGTTAAAGAAAAAGTAACCTTACTTGGCTGTAAGCCCCATCTTATTTATGGTACCGAAAAACTGGCAATTGCACTTACTGGTCCTACCACTCAGCTAAATGAGGAAGAGTTCCTGCTGCTGGATTCAGTAGAGGAAGTGCTGAGGGTATCGAAGAAATACAAGCTGGTCAGCAGGGAGGTCAAAAGTGAAGACACTATTATTGACATTGACGGGCACAAGATTGGAGGCCATAACCTGACGCTGATTGCTGGTCCCTGCTCGATTGAAAGCAGGCAGCAGCTTTTTGATATTGCCGGTCCCTTAAAAGAAATGGGAGTCAGGTTTTTCAGGGCCGGTGCCTACAAACCGCGCACGAGTCCATACGCCTTTCAGGGATTAAAGGAAAAAGGACTTGAGCTACTGGCTGAAGTCAAAAAAGAGCTGGGGATGTATATTGTAACCGAAGCCAAGGATACCGAAACGCTGGGCCTGGTAGCCGAGGTAGCAGATATAATACAGATCGGTGCCAGGAACATGCAGAATTTCAGTCTGCTTGAAAGGGCAGGGGAGCTGAAAAAACCGATATTACTGAAAAGAGGTTTAGCCGCATCAATTGAAGACCTTCTGATGAGTGCAGAATACATAGTAGCAGCGGGTAATTTCAACGTTATACTATGTGAAAGGGGTATAAGGACTTTTGAAACTTATACCAGGAACACATTGGATCTGAATGCAATTCCGGTCATAAAGAAGCTTTCACACCTGCCGATATTTGTGGATCCTTCGCATGGTATAGGAATATGGGATAAGGTTCCGGCCATGTCCATGGGTGCCACTGCATGCGGCGCTGATGGTTTGATCATAGAAGTACACAACAAACCGGATGAAGCCCTTTCGGATGGTTATCAGTCGCTGACGCCGAAAAATTTTGAAAAGCTGATGAACAAGCTTGAACAGCTGGCTCCAATTGTGGACAAGGAATTAAGCAAATGCTAAATAAGGCAGACCCGGATTACTCCGGATCTGTCCCTGTCTAAACTCAGGCAAATCGAAAAATGTCTATGGCTCTATTTTGGTTCCCAGTACTTTTAGGAACTGTTTCATCCATTCAGGATGAGCTGGCCAGGCCGGAGCCGTTACCAGATTTCTGTCAGTTAGTGCATTATCTGCATTTGGGCTGACTTCGCCATACTGAGCCCCGGCTACGATGCATTCGGGACCCACGGCAGGGTAAGAAATAACTTTCCTGCCCTTAAGAACGCCGGCAGCAGCAAGTATCTGCGGGCCATGGCAGATGGCGGCAATTGGTTTCTGTTCTTTATCAAAGTGTCTGACTATATCAAGCACACGGCTGTTGAGGCGCAGGTATTCCGGAGCCCTGCCGCCCGGGATCACCAGGGCATCGTATTTCTCCGGGACGACTTCATTAAAATCAGCGTTGATCTTAAACCTGTGTCCTGGAAATTCTGCGTAGGTCTGGTCACCTATAAAATCATGGATTGCTGTCTTTACCGTGTCCCCGGGTCTTTTATCCGGGCACACGGTGTGTACCTGGTGGCCGACCATTGTAAGGATCTGGTAAGGTACCATTACTTCGTAATCTTCTACAAAGTCACCAACGATCATTAGGATTTTCTTGACTGCCATTTTTTCCTCCGGCTGTTTTTTATTTAGAATCCCCTCTAAGGGAGACAATGCTTTTTCAAAGCGTTGCACAAATAAATTGCATAATCCGGAAATAAAATGCCAGTGAAATATTGGAGTATATGTTTGTCTATTGGTGAAGCAATAATGAAAAAGGGAAATGCCTCTTAAATGCTTATATTTATTCTCAGGAGTTTTATATGAATGAACCATTAAGTGTATTAAATAAATATTTTGGATTTCCTTCATTCCGTCATGGACAGGAAGAAATCGTAAACAGGCTTTTATATGACAAGGGGCATTGCCTGGTGCTGATGCCTACGGGCGGCGGAAAGTCGCTCTGCTTTCAGGTGCCGGCCCTGTGTTTTGAGGGTGGTACGCTGGTAATCAGCCCTCTGATTGCGCTCATGCAGGATCAGGTGGATGTACTGAGAAAAAAATCAATTCCGGCCAGTTTCATCAATTCAACCCTTTCAAGGGACGAAAGGGATACCAGGCTTGAGGATTTTGTTGCCGGAAAAACCAAACTGCTTTATGTTACACCGGAAAGGTTCAGAAGGCCTGGATTTGTGGAGAAACTATGGAAGGCTAACCTTTCACTGCTGGCAGTTGACGAGGCACACTGTATCTCAGAGTGGGGGCACGATTTCCGTCCTGATTATTCACGTATCGGAGAATTCCGCGAAAGGCTGGGAAATCCGCTTACCATAGCACTTACTGCGACGGCTACTCCAGAAGTACAGAAAGATATCGCCGATAAGCTTTACCTGAAAGAAAATGAAATCAGGCTGTTTCACCATGGCATTGAAAGAGAGAATCTGAGGCTTGAGGCACACGATATCTTTGATGACAAACAAAAGCTAAGCAGCATCCTGGATACAATAAATTCATATCCGGGTCCGGGTATTATATACTTCGCACTGATTCAGACGCTTGAAAAATTTTCCATGATGCTAAGCGATAAAGGCATATCACACGGGCTTTATCATGGCAAGCTGCCTGACTACAGGCGAAAACAGGTGCAGAGGGATTTCCTTTCGGGCAAGGAAAACCTGATGCTGGCTACAAATGCATTCGGTATGGGGATAGATAAAGCTGACATTCGCTTTGTAATTCATGCCGAGGTGCCTTCGTCAATTGAGTCATATTATCAGGAAATCGGACGGGCCGGCAGGGATGGAAGTCCATCACTTTGCCTGCTGTTGTATAACCAGGATGATCTTTATACGCAGATGGAGTTTATCAGGTGGGCAAACCCGGGTGCGGATTTTTATACCAGACTCTACAATCTGTTAAAAATGAATACTGATGCCGCAAATTCCATGGGCATAGAGTATCTTAGAGAACAGATGCACCACAAGACAAAGGGTGATTTCAGGATTGAGACCGCTCTGGGGATACTGGACCGGTACGGCGTTACGGAAGGAAGCCTTGAAGAGCACAACCTAGTAATCCAGAATGAGCTGCCAGAACTGCTTGAGGACGACGATTACCTGAAGGAAAAACTGATGAATGACAATAAGAAGCTTCTGGCAATGGTGCAGTACTTCAGGAGTGAAAATTGCCGAAGGGTAATTATATCGGATTACTTCGGGTTTCCGGGCGAAAAGCCGTGCGGAAATTGTGACAACTGCCAGGGAGAATAGTTAACTATTAAAACTTAAAAACCAGAGCAATAAACCACTGGTAAGTGTGCATAAAAAAAACCTTAATCCGACGTCCAATCATTCCTTTTGGACGCCGGACTATCAGGATTTGCGTATTTTCAGTCTTAATATATTGTTTGTGTTGCTGAATTCTATTATAATGCCTTTACGTAAAATGATCCCTTCAGTAAACTTCAACAAATATGGAGGTTACATTGGAAAAACCCTTATCCGATGAGCTGCTTCAGAAAATGCATGCCTACTGGCGGGCTGCCAACTACCTGTCCGTCGGGCAAATTTATCTCTATAATAATCCACTTCTAAAAGAGCCATTGAAGCCGGAGGACGTAAAACCAAGGCTGCTAGGGCACTGGGGAACGACTCCGGGTCTTAATTTTATTTATGTGCACCTGAACAGGGTAATTAATAAATATGACCTGGATATGATATATATAACGGGACCGGGTCATGGCGGACCAGGACTTGTGGCCAACGTATATATGGAAGGTACATATAGTGAAATATATCCTGATATCACGCAGGATGAAGAGGGCCTGAAGAAGCTATTTACCCAGTTTTCATTCCCGGGAGGGATACCAAGTCATGTTGCCCCTGAGACACCGGGTTCAATTAATGAAGGCGGGGAGCTGGGATATTCCCTGGCTCATGCCTATGGCGCCGTATTTGACAACCCTGATTTAATTGCTGCCTGCGTCGTGGGGGATGGAGAGGCTGAAACGGGACCTCTTGCAGCGAGCTGGCATTCAAACAAATTCTTAAATCCCGCGCGTGACGGAGCGGTACTGCCCATCCTTCACCTGAACGGTTATAAAATTGCAAATCCTACAGTTCTGGCCAGGATCAGCCACGAAGAGCTGGTAGAATTATTCCAGGGTTATGGATACAAACCTTACTTCGTGGAGGGGGGTGATCCGCTTGAGGCCCATCAGGAAATGGCAGGTAAGCTGGATGAGGTGATAATGGAAATAAAAACCATACAGAACCGGGCGCGCACCGAAGGTTTCACGAACCGTCCAATGTGGCCAATGATCATTATGCGGACTCCAAAAGGGTGGACCGGGCCAAAGGAAGTTGACGGCCACCCGACCGAAGGATCTTTCCGCTCGCACCAGGTGCCACTGGCAGAATTGTCCTCAAAACCCGAGCACCTCAGGATGCTTGAGAATTGGATGAAGAGTTATAAACCTGAAGAGCTGTTTGACAGTAATGGCAGCCTTATGAAGAACCTGGCCGAACTGGCACCCAGAGGGGATAGGCGCATGGGGGCAAACCCAAATGCAAATGGCGGAGTTTTACTGCACGACTTAAGAATGCCCGATTTCAGGGAGTATGCCGTAAAAGTACCGGAACCTGGTTCGGTGAAAGCAGAAGGAACCAGGGTAATGGGAACCTTCTTAAGAGACGTCATGAAAATGAATATGGCGCAGAAAAATTTCCGCATTTTTGGTCCCGATGAAACTGCCTCAAACAGGCTGTCGGGTCTCTTCGAAGTAACCGACCGTGTCTCCACGGCGGAAATTCTTAAGACAGATGAAAATGTTTCGCCTGAAGGACGCGTAATGGAGGTGCTGAGCGAGCACATGTGCGAAGGCTGGCTTGAAGGATATCTGCTTACGGGCCGCCACGGATTATTCTCATGCTATGAAGCATTCATTCATATTATAGACTCCATGTTCAACCAGCACGCAAAATGGCTGAAAGTAACGAGACAAATACCATGGAGGAGGCCAATAGCATCATTGAATTACCTGCTTACCTCGCACGTATGGCAGCAGGATCATAATGGCTTCAGTCACCAGGATCCGGGTTTTATCGATCATGTTGTGAATAAAAAGGCTGATGTCATAAGGGTTTACCTTCCGCCTGATGCCAACACGCTGCTCTCTGTAGCGGATCATTGTCTGAGGAGCCGTCACTATATAAATGTTATTGTAGCCGGAAAACAGCCCGAGCTGCAATGGCTGGATATGGATGCTGCAGTCAAGCATTGTACGGCAGGGCTCGGTATATGGGAATGGGCCAGCAATGATGAAGGGAGTGATCCGGATATTGTAATGGCCTGTGCCGGTGACGTGCCGACGATGGAAACACTGGCAGCCGTACAGATACTGAGGGAGAAGTTCCCTGAGCTGAAGGTGCGTGTAATAAATGTCGTTGACCTGATGACTCTGCAGCCGCAAAGTGAACATCCGCACGGACTCAGTGACAAGGATTTTGACGTGCTCTTTACAAAAGATAAACCGGTCATTTTTGCCTATCATGGTTACCCATGGTTAATTCACCGGCTGACATACCGCAGGACAAACCATCCGAGGCTGCACGTCAGGGGTTACAAAGAGGAAGGAACAATTACAACTCCATTTGATATGGTGGTGCTGAATGAGCTGGACCGTTATCACCTTGTTATGGATGTAATTGACCGGGTGGATAAGCTGGGTTCCAGAGCAGCCTATGTGAAGCAGTATTTAAGGGATAAGCTGCTTGACCACAAGCAATATATCTACAGGCATGGCGAAGACATGCCTGAAATCCGTGACTGGAAGTGGACAATAAAAAAGTCCTGAGGCTTAAATCAGGCTGATTTAATGGAATGCCCCGGAATGACCTGATAAAATCCGCCGGAACTTATCAGGTCTACCGGAAAATCGTAAACACTGCTCAGATTCCTGTTATTTAAGATTTCGGATTTTAACCCGTCAGCAATAATATGCCCGTCTTTCAGCAAAACCACCCGGGATATTTCGGGTGGAATTTCGTGTATATGATGCGTAACCAGGATGATAGTCTTGCCGTTATTCATGAGTTCTCTTATAATATCAATATACTGGAAGCAGGCTTTCAGGTCGAGTCCACTCGTGGGTTCGTCCAGTATGAGAACCTCCGGATCATTAATGAGTGCGCGGCCCAGCAAGAGTCTGCGCTGCTGTCCTGTTGACATCCCCGCAAATTCCCGGTCTTTAAGCCCATATATTCCAAGTAAATTCATTATGCTCCCGGCTTTATCATATTCTTCAGGTGAGACCTTCTGGTGCGCCCAGATGTCGGAGCTGGAGTAAATACCCGAAAGGATTACATTTATGCCGGGTACATCCACCGGGTAATTCTGCTGCAGGTTATGCGATACAATTCCCATGCGGGAGCGGAGTTCCCATACATTCCATCTTTCCTCTCCGAAAAGGCGTATATAGCTATCCTCCAGGTGCACAGGGTATATTTCCCTTGTAAGCAGTCTGAGCAGTGTAGTTTTGCCTGCCCCATTCGGACCCAGAATTGCGGTATTGCAGCCCTGTGTTATTTCAAGTGACAATCCGTCGAATACCCTGGTGCTTTCTATGTAAGTTCTTATATTTTTTATTTCAATTATTTTCTGCATTTATATTTACGTTCAACTACTCAAGTTCAAAAAACAGTTCGTGCGAAAATAGCAAAAATAATCGTTAAATACCCGCAAAACGAAGGCAAAAAGGGAAATGGTTACCTGATATTAGTTTCTGCAGGCAGCCGGCAGAATCCTATTTTTCATCTCTGACGGGATAATAATTCAAAATAAGCGTAAATTATTAAACATATGGCACAAACTGAATGTCTAAGAATGGATAAGTATTGTTTCAGGCCAAGATAAGTTTTAAGGCAGTATTTGAAATGAATTTGAAAAATGTAATGGAAAATAGTAAGTAATATGCTCGGAAAATTTCGTATAAAGAACATAAAAATAGCTGATTTATTCAAGAAGTTCGGACAGGACACCTTTTCTTCGCTGAAGATACGCAATTACAGGTTATATTTTATAGGACAGGGAATTTCGCTTCCCGGTACCTGGATGCAGAGAATCGGCCAGGCCTGGCTGGTACTGAAGCTGACGGATTCCGGGACTGCGCTGGGTCTTGTGACGGCACTGCAGTTTTTACCGGTTCTGCTGCTGACACCTATGGGGGGTGTAATAGCCGACCGGTATTCAAAGCGAAAAATATTATATTTTACTCAGGCCGGAGCTGCACTCCTGGCGCTGATATTAGCCGTGCTGGTGGAAACAGATACGGTCAGGCTTTGGATGATCTATATTCTGGCGGCAATATTCGGGGTAATAAATTCAATTGACAACCCGGCACGCCAGACCTTTGTTTTTGAAATGGTGGGCAGAAAGGAGCTGAGGAATGCAGTTACCTTAAACTCCACAGAAATCAATCTGGCGCGTGTTATTGGTCCTGCAATTGCGGGTGCCATAATTGCAGGTGCCGGGCTGGCATTATGTTTCTTTATTAATGCGCTTTCATATGTGGGCGTACTGGTTTGCCTGTTTTTAATTAACAGTCAGGAGCTGTATGCTGCAGAGCCGGTCAAAAAAATGAAGGGGCAGTTAAGAGAGGGGTTCAGTTATGTATGGAATACACCTGTACTGAGGAACGTATTGATCATGATGGCAATAGCAGGCACACTGACTTATGAATTTGAGGTGAGTTTACCCCTGATTGCAAAATTCACATTTCATGGCAATGCAGGCGACTATGCATTGTTAACTTCCGCGATGGGAATTGGAGCAGTGCTGGGCGGGCTAGCAACGGCCAGCAGGCGCAAGACGAAGTCAAACGAGATAATAGTAACGCTCTTTGCATTCGGGACAGCCGTGCTGCTGACTGCAATATCACCTGGCCTGCATCTGTCAATTATCACAATGGTTATAGTCGGCGTGTTTTCTATTAAATTTATGACGCTTGGTAATACAACACTGCAGCTTGAGAGTGCGCCTGAGATGCGCAGCAGGGTAATGTCGCTCTGGACAATTGCATTTTTGGGTTCCACGCCAATTGGCGGACCCATAATAGGATGGGTTTCAGAGCATACCAATCCCCGCATAGGACTGGCTGTAAGCGGGTTTGCGGCAATAGCTGCCGGTTTGTTCGGATTAATAGTCATGAAAAACAGACAGAAAGCCAATACAGCCGAAACTGAGGGCAAACTAGCCGCAGAAGGTAATTATCCAGATTCAAAAAAAGCTGTATAAGCAGAAGCCGGTTACCCGGCTTTTGGCTTTCCCATCCAGATCCACGCAATAAAATCCACCAGAGGGGGTTCCCCGCCAATTTCACGGAGTCTGGCATTAACCTGGCCCCTGTGATAGCTGCTGTGAGAAGCTACCTGCATCATTGTTTCAAGCAGGGTTGCCGGTGAAAGTGGTTTACCGTATTTCTTTGCAATATCCTTTTCCCATGGTAGCTCGATTACCTGGTCAATGTCGCCAGGTTTCAGATTTGCCAGGAAAGACTTCAGGTCGCAATAATTTTTATCTTTCCAGTCAGAAAATGATGAGAGATTGAAGTTGTTGGTGTCAGGTACCGAAATAGGCAGTTTCCTCCAGACCGAGAGAAAGGCATATTGTGTGCCGTGATAGTGGTACAGAAGTTTTTGTATCCTATCATCTGTTACGGGCTGGGGAAGTTTATTAATAGCCTGCCATACCTTCTTATCTGCCCATTCCATGTGTTCAAATTGCTCTTTTATAAACTGAATACTATCCATCTGGACTCCGGAATAAATTTAAGCAATGTATTATTGTGACTTTGCTGCCAGGGCGAGGCTGATCAGCTAAAGCTTTTTCAGGACTAAAAGTGTAAGGTCGTCATCTTTGACCGACCCTTTCAGGAAATAATTAAGCTCGTTTATTGTAGTATCTACTATTTGCTGGCTCGTCATATTTCTGAAGGTTTCGTCATGATTCTCTATTTGTGAGATATCAAATAATTCCTCTCCTTTCATTGCTTCGCTGAGGCCGTCGGTATAAACGAACAAAATATCATTTGATTTCATCTGGATCCGTTTACTTTCATAGGTGGAATTGCAAACAATACCCAGGGGAATACCGTCGGACTCAAGATGTCTGGTTTCCTCCTGGCTAAAGAATATCGGAAAACAATGCCCTGCATTGCTGATCTCAACTTTACCATCCTCATATGCAATTGCGAGCAGCAGAGTTGCAAACTGTGTGGAAATCGTGCTTTCGCAGAAAAGGCTGTTAATGCGCTTCATAACCTCGTCAGACGGAAGGTTAAGAGGGATCAGAGTATGAAACATTGCATGAAGGTGGGTCATCAGCATTGAAGCTGCAATACCTTTACCCGAAACATCACCCACTACCAGATAATTATGTCCATAGATCCCTGATGGAATCAGGTCGCAGTAGTCTCCGCTTACGAGGCTTGCAGGTTCATAATGGTAAGCGACATCCCAGCCGGGTAATTTCAGGTCCCTTGGCGGTAAAAGGTTGCGCTGAATCTTCATAGCAAGCTTCAGGTCATTTTCCAGGCTTCGCTGCTGCTGCGTATTAAGGTGGTCAAGGCAGAATGTTAACAAAGGATCGATTTCAAGTCTGTCGACCTCAATCGGGTCACCGCAGATTTCGCACTTGCCAAAGGAGCCTTTTTTCATTCTCTCAAGGGCCGCATCAATTTCTTCGAGGAGCTTTTCAACTTCATCTGTTGTGATATATTTCTGAGCAAGACTGATGAGTTTATCCCTTCTATCCAGAATCTTATCTCTAATGTCTTCGAACTGATCTGTCCTCATATGTCCCTCTCATATTGTGGTCCAACTACATTAAATAATTTTGCAATTAATATCAATACTTCAGAAAATAATGCTTGTTTTGTAGAAAATATATGAAATAATAAGACAAAAAGTATTAATATTGATTAATGGACTTGAAAAAGTACATTCTAAGGCATATATTCTCCCCTGAATACAGGCATGGAAAATAATTTACAAGATATTACTGCATTAAAAAGGAAGTATTTCTTCACCGCAGAATCATGCCCTGAATTTCTTAATGTCCGTCCTCTAGTTTTCAAACCAGGGATTACCAAGCAACTGGCCGTCAATAGTATTATCGTACTAAACGACTAAAAACTCAGGTCAATCCAAAATCCAATTATACTCAATAAATAATAAAGATCACGGGTTGACCTAACCCGGAGGAATCTGCGCTATTGCCCAGGCAGAAGTTACGGATGTTCATGCTTTGCTGAATACTACAGATGAGATTTGGTGGGATCATTGTTTTATTAACAGAAGGGAAGGTGGAATGAAAGATACTGGTATATACGGAAGCAACCTGTTTGACACAGAAAAGGATTCGTGTGCAATAATTGCTCGCGTAAAAAAAGACGGAATGGCTACCCATGGTAATGTAAAGCGTACATTGCTGGCCCTTGAGAACATGGGGCACAGGACGGGTGAAATTGACAATGAAGGCGACGGGACAGGAATTCAGACTGATATTCCAAAGCAGATCTGGATGTCGAGGCTTGAGTCGGTGGGTATCGATTCAAGGACGGTTTACCATCATTATTTTACGATTGCTCATCTGATGATCAGGCGACAGCTAAACGGGCCTGATGTAAAGAAGTCCCTGGAGGTAGTTACCAGCATACTTAACCGCAATGGCTTTGAGGTAATATACAGCAAACCGGTTCCTGTAAGGAGCGAAGTATTAGGTGTGCGTGCTAAGGCAATTGAACCGGTAATCTGGTCCCTGGCTTTAATTCCACTTGGCCGGATAGCGCTGACAGAAAAAAATATCCTTTCCTCGCACAATGAAATCGAAAAAGAGCTTCCGCATATACATGTGATGTCCATGAGTCCCAACAGTGTTATCTACAAGATCCGGGGTGATGTGCGTACGCTGATGAACTACTATCCCGATCTCAAGAATCCGAACTACAAGAGTGCAATATCATTGGGACACGGGAGGTATTCGACAAACACAGATTCCAATCATGAAAGAGCGCAGATGTTTTCAACGCTTGGGCATAATGGCGAAATAAATACCATTGTCAGGTTAAGGTTTGAGGCTGCGATGCTGGGTGTCCCTGCAGTTGGTTCAGGGTCAGACAGCCAGGACCTGGACAGGCTGATTGAAAGTTTAATGTTTGTAAATAATTTTTCATTGATGGAAGCCATGGAAATTGTTTTCCCGCCCGTGTGGTCCGAGATAGACTCATACAAAGACGAAATGAAAGATATCTACACCTATTACAGGCGTGTGCTTGGGATGCCGGCGCAGGGTCCTGCCGCAATTATTGCGCGCCAGGGTGATGAGATAGTGTTTTCCGTTGATGCTCTGGGTTTGCGTCCATTGTGGTTTGGCGAGACTGATAAGGAGTATTTTGCCTCTTCGGAAAAAGGTGTAATTGAACTGGAGCAGCTGCATTCAGATCCCACGCCGATTGCGCCCGGGGAAAAGCGTGGGTTTTTATTAAGGCGTCCAATAAGTCAGATAGATTCCAATAATGGTTCACTTTTGCAGGGGAAGGCTGAAGTATTCGACTATGCCAGCCTGCAGATGCAGGTACTGAAAGAATTTAAGTACAGGGGCAGGAAGATCTGTTCTTTCCTGAGGCCGGAAACAAAGAGCAGTATGAGAACACCGGACTATGCACTTCCGGAAGCATCAATACCGGTACTCCGCTCATTCGGGTGGTACAGGGAGGATGAAGAATCGGTCGGCAGTATGTCCAGAACCGGAAAAGAATCTGTTGGTGCAACCGGTTATGATGCTCCGCTTGCCATTTTAAGGAATGACATTGTTAACCTTCCGGAATTCATAAAAGAAACAGTTGCTGTGGTTACGAACCCTTCGATTGACAGAGAAAGAGAAAGTGCCCAGTTTTCATTAAGGACGTTTCTTGGGGCGCGCCCTGATTTTAAGAAACCGGACATATATCCGCAGATCAAGCTGCAGCATCCTGTGTTACTGGATGGTGTTCAGGATGAAAATATGGTATCGGTCGGCAGTCTGTTTACGATGGAAGGTCCGGCGGTACTATTTGAGGATTTATGCATGTCCGGCTCAGGCATGAAGGAAAGAATAGATCAGTTCATTGACAACATGATCAAAAAAATAGAAAAAGAGAATTCGTCAATAGTGATTTTATCAGATGCAAATGTTTATGGTTCTGAATTTTGTTTGGATCCTTTTCTGACTCTGGGTATGCTGAATGAAAGGCTCAGGCGTATTAAAGATAAAGACGGTGTATCAGTCAGGCGCAGGACGAGCATAGTACTTCATTCAGGACAGTTACGCAATACACATGACTGCTGTATTGCGCTGGGGCTGGGTGCTGATGCCGTAGCTCCTTATATGGTCTGGCAGATTATCCGTTCTATTTCAGAGCCTGAAGGTGTAAAGACAATGCTGCAGAATGCAATGGATGTTTTAGTAGCAGGAATAGAGAAGGTAATATCGACAATGGGAATTCACGACCTGAGCGGTTATGGTCCCATGTTTGCCTCTATCGGTCTGGCGCATGAGATTACAAGGGAACTTGGTATTACATCTGCACTGGATTCAGGTGCAGCATATAGTTTTGAAGACACGGAAAAGCAGTATAAAAACCGCCTGGATATACTAAACTCCAAAGACTCCCGGCTGCCTCCGGAAAACCGTCTTTATATTAAACTCTGGAAGGCTATTGGTGATTCCGCACTGGGCAGGCTTGAGTATGCATCCTTTGAGGAAAGATACAAAAAACTGGTTGAAAAGCAGCCCGTTACATTCCGTCATATAACCGGGATCAGGAATTCGCATGAACCGGTTTCAGAATGCAATATCGGCTGTGGTAACCATGATGCCCCGTTTTACATATCAGCAATGTCATTTGGCTCGCAGGGAGAAACGTCTTTCAGGGCTTATGCTGAAGCTGCTTACCGTTCTAACATTATTTGTATGAATGGGGAAGGCGGGGAATTAAATGATATTATGGGTAAGTACTATAATCACCGTGGACAGCAGATAGCCTCTGCCCGCTTCGGTGTCAATGCAGTTATGCTTAACTCCGCAAAATACCTGGAGATCAAGGTGGGGCAGGGCGCAAAGCCGGGTGAAGGCGGCCATCTGCCCGGATTTAAGGTTACGGCCAAAATTGCAGAGACAAGGCATACAAACAAGGGAATCGACCTGATATCCCCATCAAACAATCACGATATATATTCAATTGAGGATCTGGCGCAGCTTATTGAGGAATTAAAAACGGTAAATCCGGATTGCAAAGTAATAGTTAAGATCCCTGCTATCCCGAATATTGGTCCTGTCGCCTGCGGAGTGGCAAAGGCAAATGCAGATATTATTACCATTTCGGGATACGATGGGGGTACGGGTGCAGCGCGTGTGCATTCATTAAAGTATGTCGGATTCCCTGCTGAGCTGTCCGTCTTTGAGGCGCATGAGGCCCTTCTTTGCTCGGGTCTGCGTGATCATGTTGAACTGTGGGCTGACGGAGGAGTTAAATCAACGGATGATATTTTGAAGCTGATGGCACTAGGGGCAAACCGTGTCGGAGTTGCCACACTTGCCATGATAGCAATTGGCTGCACCATTTGCAGGGACTGCAACACAGGCACGTGCCACACAGGAATCACAGCGCATTTCAAGACGAGGGATGAGGCTCTGGCTATGGGTATAAAGGATTATGAGCCGAGAGTACACGAGGAGTCGGTAGAAAGACTTACAAAGCTGTTTGATCAGATGAAGGTGAGTCTGAAAGAAAAGGGCAGACTTCTGGGCTTAAACCAGTTAAGCGATATAGTAGGTAAACGCCACTGGCTTTATCAGTCGGGCTATCTGGACCGGGTTGATCTGAGCAGGATGTTTATTCCGTCTCTGTACGCATACAAACCTGATGCAATTAACAGTACAACAATTGTCATCAGCCGTCCAAGGACGTCTCTTTCAAGGATCATAGCGCAGAAGATCAAAGAAAAGATTTCAGCCGGGGCCAGAGTAATTAAATACCAGGATGACCTGGTCGGGAATATCGACAGGGCACTCGGAACTGCCAGTGCTGGTGACCTTGCAAAGCTGAGACTGAGCAACAATCGTTTCGGGGGCAGTATTGATTTTGAGTTCGATGGTACTACAGTTCCGGGTAACGGTCTGGGAGCATTTATCACCGAGGGCATGACTATCAGGGTGCAGGGCGGGGGACAGGATGGAGTAGCCAAATCAGCCGACGGAGGCAAGATTGTAATTCTTAAGGGTTACAATCACGATGGCTGGCTTGTGGATGGTTCAGTTGGCAAATGTTTTGCTTATGGCGCTCAGGAGGGTAAGTTCTTCGTGCAGGGGAATGCCGACTCAAGGGCGTGCATAAGGCTCTCAGGAGCACAGGTCGTTTTCGGAGCACGGGTAAAGGAGCCGATTAACGACAAGCTGCCAAATATTGCCTCCAGGGCGAACCTAAAAGGGTTTGCTTTTGAATATATGACGGGCGGCCATGTAGTAGTACTGGGAGATCCCGGGCCATGGATTTGTGCCGGTATGACGGGCGGTGCTGTATACTGCTATCTTGATGAAGCTAAGGGGTTGAATGCTGAGGCGTTAAAGAGAAGGCTGGCTAAGGGGAGCAGAATAAGGTTTCTGAATCCCGATGAGCACGACCAGTCAGTAATTTCAAGACTCCTGGAGGAATACACGTTTGAACTTACCAGGACTGCCCAGGCTGAACAGCTGAAGGAAGCGGTTCATCTGAGGGAAATAGCGGCAAGGGTAAAGACCAACTTCATTACTCTGAGGTGTACAGATGACCCGGTGTTTGCAACAGATAAAATAAAAGCGGGGCAGAAAGTTCAGCAAAGGCAGTAAACAGAGTAAGCTTAAATGTAGCTGCAGGACGGGTAAAGGAAGTCATATATGCAGGTGGGAAATAAGGGATAGCTGATTACTATCCCTTATTATCTCAAAAGAAGTGCGCAATTTATAATTTCATTTTGCTGAGTCTGGGAGCCAGTTTCCTTACTGATGCAACAACTGCCAGCGTCATACTGCCGCCAAAGACCACAGAAGGAATCAGGCCAAAAAACTTTGCAGCCAGACCCGACTCAAATGATCCCAGCTCATTTGACGAACCTATAAAAATGCTGTTGACTGCAGATACTCTTCCACGCATTTCATCCGGTGTATACAGCTGAATAATTGTACCGCGGATAATTACGCTTACATTGTCAAACATTCCGCTCAGCATAAGAATAAACAGGGAAACGTAGAAATTCCTGGACAGGGCAAAACTGATTATAGCCAGACCGAATCCGAAAACGCAGATCAAAAGATTGCGCCCTGCATTCTTAAATGGCGGCCAATGTGCCTGAACTATGGACATAATGATTGCCCCGACTGCCGGTGCGGCGCGCAGAAAACCAAGTCCCTTTGCTCCGGTATGCAATACCTGATCTGCAAAGATCGGGAGTACGGCAATTGCACCTCCGAAGAAGACGGCGAACATGTCCAGACTGATTGCACTGAGAATGACCTGGTTGCCAAAGACAAACTTAAGTCCGGAGGAAAGGCTCTGCCAGATAGTCTCTTTTTTAGTGCGTTCAGGCAAGGGCTGCTTCTTAACAAAGATGAAGAAAAGCAGACCTGCTGCGGAGAATGTAGTTACCAGAAAGTATGCCGAACCTACACCAAAAAAGCCGTATACCAATCCGCCAATTGCAGGACCGCCAACTTCTGCAATCTGCCACGAAAGGCTGTTCCAGGTTGAAGCATTCCCAAAGAGTTCCCTGGGTATCAACTGAGCTCCAAAGGCAGTCTGTGCCGGGGACATAAATCCGCGTGCAATGCCGGTAATAAAAATAATTGAATAAATAGGGAGAGTACCCATCACCGCCAGCGCCGGGTGAAACCGGGTTGCAATCAGTAGAAGTCCGATTGAGCAGATAAAATAGACCATATTTGAGATAACGATTATCTTTTTACGGTTCACAAGGTCTGCCACGTGGCCTGCAAACAGTGCAATACACAAAAATGGAACGGCCTCTGTCATACCTATCAGGCCCAGTGAAAGTGCATCATGAGTCAGTTCATAGATCTGCCAGCCAATAATAACTGATTGCATTTGAATTGCAAATGTAAGGAGAAACTTGGCATAAATGAACCACCGGTAGTCCTTGATTTTAAGCGAGGCGTATGCGTCGTTTGAATTTAAGCTATATTCCACAAAATCCTTCAAAATAATGCTTCCAAACGTACGCCAAATTTCAAAATATTACAATGCCATTGCTCATGAAATGACTGACTTAATATTAATTCCGGGACAGGTGGCGGCCATAACCGGGTATAAATGCCAGGCAAGCCGTTTATGTATAAATTCAATCCGTCTGTAATATTCCTTTTGGTTATGAATGCAAGCGCTAGTATTTTTGTGAAAATATCAATCATCATTATAAAACAAAGAGGTCCTAATGAAGAAACAATTCAGTAATAAAAGGTCATTCCTGACGTTGGTATTTCTTGTCCTGGTCTTTATCAGTCAGATTAATGCCCAGGTTAAATTCAATGCTGATACCGTTCAGGCTCAGAAATATGACACAGGTAAGATGTGGACTTTTGAATTTCCTCCATATGAGTATCTGAAGCAGATATATAATTTTAATGCGACAAAGGAATGGTTTGATGACGTGAGACTCTCAGCACTTCGTATTCCCGGCTGTACGGCATCCTTTGTTTCAGCTGACGGGCTGATCATGACTAACAATCATTGTGCACGCGGATTAAGGAGGCTCGTGCAAAAAGACGGTGAGGATCTGGCCAAAACTGCCTTTTATGCCGCGACTCTGGAGGAAGAGCGTAAAATACCCAATTATTCTGCTGAACAGTTATGGTATATTAAGGATGTGACAAAGGAAGTGCAGTCTGCCATCAGCAGCGGAAAGAATGAAAAGGAAAAAATCATTTTGCGCGATGAAAAGATGAAGCAGCTCAAGGACCAGTATGAGAAGGAAACGCAGCTGAAGTGCGACGTGGTTTCATATTATAACGGGAGTCTGTTTTTTGTGCAGGGTTTCAGGGTATTTACCGATGTAAGGCTGGTTTTTCAGCCCGAGGAAAGCATTGCTTACTTTGGCGGTGATCCGGATAATTTTACTTTCCCGCGATATAATCTGGACTGCACATTCCTGAGAATTTATGGTGAAGACGGCAAACCATTGAAGACCGATCACTACTTTAAATGGAGCGCCAACGGTGCAGAGCCGGGCGAGCTGGTTTTTACGGTTGGGAATCCTGGTTCAACTAACAGATTGCGTACTGTTGCCCAGCTTGAATATTTAAGGGATATACAGTTCAGGAACACGGCTTTTCTGGCTAACAGTTTTTATGACAGGCTCGATCAGCTGAAAGCAGTAAATCCGGCAAGGGCTGAGGAGTACGAAAAAATAAGACTGGGCTTCAGCAACAGCCAGAAGAATATTTCCAATACATTTAAGGCGCTGAATGATCCATATCTATTAGCTCGTAAAAGGGATTTCGAAAAGAAGGCCAGAGAGTTTGTTGCTTCAGATCCTGAACTCGAGAAGCAATATGGACACGTATGGAAAACAATTGAAACTACGCGCGGGGAGCTAAGGGGTGTTGACACAAAAATTGCGGCCTTTACGGTAAACCCGACTTATTTTTCGCGCTACATGATCATTGCCAGTGCACTCGTGAACCAGGCCAGGCAGATGCAACTGCCTGAGGAAAAAAGAGACCCGTCGTTGAAGACTGAAAAGTACCAGGAATCAATCCGGAATATCTATCCTCAGGTCTTTGACAATGTTCTTGAAAAGGCAAAGCTTGAAATAAATATTGACTTCATAGTCATGAATCTAGGCAAGGATCATCCTGTTGTCCGGCAATTCTTCGGAGGAAAGACCTCCAGGCAGGCTGCTGAAGAAATGGTATCCGGGTCAATATTCAAAGACAAAGAAACTGTCATGGCTCTTTTCCAGAAAACACCGGAAGAGATACTTGCATTAGATGACCCGTTCATCAAGTATTATGTGCAGAACTATGACCAGCTGGAGCAGCTGAAAGCCCAGCAGAAAGAAGTCCTGGATACTGAAAACATTGCTTTCGGGCTCTTAGGTCAGATACTCTATAAGATGTATGGAACATCGGTTACACCGGATGCCAACAGGACATTAAGGCTGAGTGACGGTATTCTGAAGGGTTATGAATACAACGGCACAATAGCCCAGGTCAAGACTACATATTACGGGCTTTACGACAAATACTTCAGCTTTGAAGGAAGGTATCCTTTCAACCTTTCTGAAAGGTGGCAGAATGCCCCAAGGGATCTGGACCTAAATACGCCGTTTAACTTTGTTTCAACAAATGACATAGTTGGCGGCAACTCTGGCAGTGCTGTCATTAATAAGAATGCGGAAATTATCGGTCTGGCATTTGATGGTAACATTGAAAGCCTGCAGGGAAATTTTATATACCTGCCTACATACAACAGGACGGTTGCAGTAGATTCAAAAGGCATGTACGAAGCAATTGAAAAGGTTTACAAGGCTGAACGACTTGCAAATGAATTAAGGCATGGAAGCCTCAAATAAAATGATTAATATTCACTGGCTGTCTCTTAAGAGGCAGCCTTTGATTTATAAGCCTCTTCTGTAAAGACCCCTTTTATCATATCAAAGCATTTTTGCAATTCGGAAATTATCTGCTCATTTGGTATTTCCCATTTAAGTGAAGGCATAATAGTAATCACAGTTCTGTCCTCCCAGATCTGATAATGCATAGCAAAGTACTTCACATATGGCAGACGGATCCCGGGGCGGCCCACAACCGGAATCTGTGTGTAAATTGCCGGATGAGATACTATTATCCCATAACTAAGAGATTGAGGCCGCAAGAGTCTGAACATCTTGAGTAAAATTACAGATAAAAGAACAACTGCCGTGGTATATATGCGCCTGGTCCCGTTCTGAGTCCTCAGAAACATTGTCAAAAGAAAATTCAAACTCAGGTATTCGCGGGCTTTCCTGCATTTCCTCAGCTGTGAATCTACTGCGTCATACAAAAGCTGCCGGGCTTTTTCTTTTTGAATAATTTCCTGAAAAATATATTCCGTAAAAGAATTGACTTCTGGCGTAGTTACAACTGTTGTAGTAAGATCCATGCATCTGAACCTGGTAAGGGAGAGAAATTGTGTAATGGGAATAATCTTACCTGTAAGTTTTTTTGCCGCCATTTGTAAAATTAAAATGAATGCCGAAGTGGAATTGATATTATTTTCAGCAAAAAATTTTTTCCCCATATTCATGATCTCAAAAGTTGCCTGCTGGCCGTTTGTAATACGTCTAAGCTCATCTTTTGCCCTCATGACATACTTCCTGTTGAAGGTTAATTCCAGCGGTAATGGAACCGGCGGGTTAGAAATAGGGGGCGAGGTTATTCCATAGGACTGGTATTCTGTCGCTCTTGACTGTATCTCAGCACAAGCCCTGGCCATAGTGTTGCCAGCAATATAAGTCGTAAAATTACAGATAATGCAGGCTTTTGCGTTACCGAAGACTACAATCTGAAGACTGGAGTGATACCACCGGTTTGCATAGTTTCCACTGTGAGCCAGTTTTGCCGCTTCAGAATCTGTGGAAGGATGATTTTTCAGGTCGAGGCATAAAGTAAGAAAGCTGTGACGGAAGTTTTTATAAGTATTATAGTTTATCCTATTCTTCTGCAATTTTCTGAAAGCCGGGATCTGGATACTGTCGCTTGCAGCAGTGATAATTCCGGGTGAAAGTTCGCCGGGGTCAGCTTTTTCATCCCCTGATTTCGCGATTATCTGTTTTATTGAGGCATACAACTCATTTGCGGGGAGAATATTCCCATCCCTGCAGATATTCACGTAGTAAAATTTGCCTTCAAATGCAGCAATAATATGTGTATCTATTGTACTCTTAAATATTCTTACTGTTTTATTGTCGATAATTAGGCTGGTGGAAAACAGGTTCGGATATTCTCCCATCTCAAGTACCTGATCATTAAGGAAGTCAGGAGCAAACTTTCCCGAATAAAGATCGTCACGCAGGTTGCGGGAGGCAACGAGCAAAGAAACTGCGCGTTCCAGGGGGTCAGGTTTTCCCGGATCATCCTTCAGAGCCAGTGTTGCAGAAATGACCGGTGAAAAGAGTCCCGGTGTCCTGGTGTCAGTTTGCCGGAGGTAAATTTCAAGAGATTCCGGGAGCCGCTCCTGAAATTTTTTAAATCCGGTCAAAAATCTGGCTGCGCCGATAATATGAACTGCTAATTTCTTAGATTTAATATAGTTGTCAAAGAATTCAGATAGATCGTCAGGGGCAGCAAGTGGAATCAGGGGAGGTTTTGGATAAGCCGGGATATATTCGAATATATCTCTGGTGCGTTCATATTCTTCCATGTCTGATCAACTCCTTGTAATTATTATATGTCACGATCATAGCACTGACATTGAAAGGAATCGAATAAATAGAGGTTAGATATTTTAAGGTAAAAAGAATTTGTTACTTACACAATCAAATAATTGGCTGGTTGGAAGAAATAATTTATAAAGGTATATTTATTATACCAATGGTCAGGGGGAAAACTGAAATATCATGTTTGCATGAGATCAAAATAATAAGTAATTTTTTGTCTGCAAAAAATAACAACACGGTATTGTCTGAAAAGACAATATCAGTCCTGACTGCAGCAATTATATCCAGAGGCCATATTGTCTTGTTCTTTTATTGTTAAAAGATACCTGTACGTTTGCGGTAAGATGGCTCTTTACTAAAAATTCGGAGAATAATGATTTCCCCTTTGCATAAAATATTTAGCAAGAGTTCTAAAGAATCCTTGAAGACTTCCTCGAGTGAAATAATTAAGGCGATGGGACTCGTATTTGGTGATATTGGCACGAGTCCTATTTATACACTGTCGGTGATATTTCTTTTAACTGCCCCGACGCCACAGAATATTATCGGCATCTTATCGCTTATTTTCTGGACCCTCATCATTCTCGTGACCCTTGAATATACATTCCTCGGTATGAGTCTGAGTTCAAAAGGGGAAGGGGGAATAATAGTCCTAAAGGAGATACTTCGCAGTTCCCTAAAGTCATCCCGCTCAATTGTATTTGTGACATTCCTGGGCTATGTGGGAGTATCGCTGCTGATGGGTGATGGTGTGATAACGCCTGCAATCAGTATCCTTTCTGCTGTGGAAGGCCTTGAGCTGATTCCGGGTATCGGAAAGATCTCTCAGGATACGATAGTTATAATTACCATAGGCATTACGATAGTGCTGTTTCTGGTTCAATCACGGGGAACAGATAAAATTGCTACCTCCTTTGGCCCCATAATGCTGATCTGGTTCCTATCCCTTTTTATCACAGGATTCACTTCATTGCTTCACAGTCCAAACGTTATTTACGCTGCCAACCCTTATTATGCGTTTAATTTTCTGATTCATAACGGTTTCAGGGGTTTTATAGTGCTTTCTGAAGTCATACTATGCGCAACAGGTGGCGAGGCATTGTATGCTGATATGGGGCATCTGGGCAGAGATCCCATTAAGAAGGCGTGGAACTTTGTATTTGTGGCATTAATAATAAATTACCTGGGGCAGGGTGCTTTCATCATGAAGCAGGGAGATGGATTTAATGAACACGTAAACATTTTATTTGCGATGGTTAAAAGCCAGGCGAGCTTCCTTTACATTCCATTTCTGATACTTACACTGCTGGCAACAACAATAGCTTCCCAGGCTATGATCAGTGCCGTTTTTTCCCTGGTATATCAGGGTATCAGAACTCACATATTCCCATTAATGAAGGTAAAATATACCTCTAGCCACTTAAAGTCGCAGATTTACATCAGTGCTGTCAACTGGGGGCTGATGATCGCAGTTATTCTAATGATACTTATGTTTAAGGGCTCAGAGCATCTGGCAGCAGCCTACGGTTTTGCTGTAACGGCAACCATGACGGCCAGTACATTTTTCATGATCTGGATATTTTACATGAGAAAGGATAGACTGAAGCTGATTGTGGCATATTGTGTTTTTGTCGTCAATATAACGTTCCTGGTGTCTGTCTTTACAAAAATTCCCCATGGCGGTTACTGGTCGATTGTAATTGCAGCCATTCCATTTTTTACAATTTATATCTGGTCCATTGGCAACAAGGCGGTTTACAGGTCTTTCAGGTCGCTTCCCATTGATGTATACATTGAAAGTTTCAACCAGATTTATAATAAGGGAAAGGTACTGCCCGGCAGGGCGCTGTTCTTTACCAAGGATCTTTCAATGGTGCCCCCGTACATGGTGCATAGTACTATTGCGGGAGGAATAATTTACGAACAGAATATCTTGATTTCTGTAATAACCATGGATAAGCCTTTTGGTATTCATAAATTGTATGTACCGGAAATTACCGAAGGTCTTTCAGGGCTTGAGATACAGGTGGGTTATATGGAGAGGCTGGATATTCCCAAGACTCTTAAAGAAATAGATATTGATCCCAAAGTGATGTTTTATGGCGGAGATGACATTCAGGCTAAGAGGCTTTATCTGAAGCTATTCTCTTTCATTAAGCGCATTACGCCAAACTTTGTGCAGTTCCTGAATCTGCCATATCAGAAACTGCACGGAGTTTTGACGAGAATTGAAATATAATTATCCGTTTTCTCCTGTCAGGTGTGCTATCTGCAGGAGATAGAATCTCAGGATGTCCTGCTGTTTGGGTGACAGGGCCTGTTCTTCGATCCTGATGATTCTTTCGACTTCCTTAATTGCCCGGATAATATTAATCGGCACTTCAATCATTCCCTCAGAGATAATTGAGAGGTATTCAAACGCAGCAGCGAGGAACTGATGCATTCTGTCATCAGATGAAGCCTTAAAGAGGTTAGTCACGTCTGAAGGCAATTTTATCCTTTGTTGTGAAAATGGTAACTCGCTGGTCTGTCCGTTTGAAGAAAGTGAATGCAGTGCGCCTGCAAGTTCAACGAAGCTTTCCACCTGCTGGAACACCGGTTTTTCGAGCAGGTCCCATATTCTTGCCTGCCAGAACCTGATGGCTTCAGGAATTGCAAGCAGTTTCTTTACCTCCAGGATCCATTTATCATCGACTTTACCGTTAATAGAAGAAAGCAGCACGCCGGGATTCGTATTAAAGAGGTCATTCTGCATCAGCACAGCCAGATCCGGCCGCAGTGTTGGCAGCAGGTCGGAAATAAATTTATCGGCCTCAAAGAAGTCCTCCACATTTAATCCATGTCTTCTCAGCAATTCTCTCTGAAAAAGGATAAGGTATTTTTTCATGGCATCCATATCCTCGCTCAGAGCCAGAAAGGCAGAGTTACCCGCAGGCAGTGCGTTTTCAATTCTGGAGAGGTACCGAAGATCGATATCCTGATAAATTCTCAGTGTGTGCAGTATTTCGTGTACCGGGAGTTTGGGCAGAATCCTGTCCTGAATAATTGTCAATGGCTCTCCCTCAATGAACTGTTTTTGGGAGAAGCTGTCTAAAGCACGGAATAATCCGGTAGTAAGCTGGTTAATTCCAAGAACTGCAGTCTGTGCCTGGTTATGGGCAATAGCTCTTAAGAGGCTTCCATATTTTGACAAAGGAATAGTCTTTGCAATTTTTTCCAGGATTTTCTGTCCCGCGCTGCCTGAGACCTCGTGTCCCGGGCGTATAGTTGGTCTATCTCTTAACGGGGGTGTAGTTCTGGCGATGAAGTAAGAGACGACGTGGATTCCCACGACGTCCTCCTCGCGTCCGTATAAAATCTGACGGAAGTTACTTGTAAATATTGACAGAAATTCATTATACAAATTATCCTTTCTTCCAATTGTAAGTCTTTCCAGCTCTTTGAAGCCCCGGGTCTTAAACTGGAGGCGTGTTTCAACGAGCGGTTCACCGGCACCGGTGATTTCGGCCTCATAATGCCGCTGCGATTCCTCGATATGAAAGAGGAGTTGTGAGAACTCCCGGGCTGAAAGATATCTGAGCCTTTCAGAGACGTTGCTCTGCAGGGTTCTGAGATCGCCTCCGGCAAATACTCCGATGAGGGGAGTAGTGGCATACTGTGTACTCTTCCTGGTTGATTCCTTGAGGTATGTTGAAAACCTCCTGATGGAATCTGCAGAGTGAATAAAAGCAGGTTTACCAGCAACCGGGGAATAATAGGCGCCCTGGCGCTGCATTGGTTCACCGCTACCCATTTTCATTCTGACTTTCCCTATCAGTCCTTTTTCAGCCAGCCAGGAAGCCAGGTCGAATTTAGCCTCTTTATAGAGGCTCATGCCTGCTGCCTGCCCGACCTGCTGGCTAAGATCGGAGCCGGCGACAAAAATTTCACTGATGATCTCTGAAAATCTTTCATTCTTTTCCTGGTTCAACCGTCTGCTCTGAAGGCCATATTCCCAGATTTTATTTAAATAATTCTTCAGGTTTTTAACCGCATCCAGGTCCTCGAACAAAGGAACCAGCCATATGGAAGGGATTTCAGAGTCCTGGTTAACACGCAGGTTCTGCTCGCGTCTGGAGCGCATCTTTCTGTCCAGAAAAATCAGGGCCTCAGGCCTGGTGGACATACTCACCTGTAAGACCATCACCATGCCAGGGTTACCATATTTTCCGGCAATTTCGTTAATCTCATTTATATTGTGTACTGTCGTATCGATTGCGAACTGATCCTGGGCTGTAATCATTTTCTGATGTATACGGGGAGTAATGATAAAACGTTTCATCAGGTCCCTGTATGAACAGGCCTCAGTAAGCAGCTTATCGTTACCGAGGTTCTTCTGAATAGCAGGAAGGAGCGAGTTTAGTGCTTTCCTTAGCTGCTTATTTATTGAGAAATAATATTCCAGTGTTTTCCTGCGTTGCAGGCGCAGTTCAAGCATCTTGCGTTCAAGCCGGTCGTTATGGTGCCATAAAGATGTCAAAGGATCGCTTGCAATGTGCAGTTTCATTCCAACACGTCTGAGCTTGCCGGGTTTAAGGTTGAAGGGAAGAATTCCCCTGTATCTTTTCTCCAGCTGATGTGTAAGCTGAGTAATCTGACTAAGGAGCTTAGAGAACTGTACATTCTTTACAGAAAGTTTCTCAATCTCGTTTAGGAGCAGGGGGTCAATTTTCACGGACCTGTCAGCTTCAAGCAGGGCCCTCAGCAGACCTGCCTGCCTGACTACATTCTCGATCAGGACGGATGCTACGAGGCTATGCCCCTGTCCGGAAGGGCGGTTACTGCCATCCCAATCCCCCCAGAACGAGAGAAATGACCGGAAGGGTCTTCCTGAATGGAGTTCCGTGTACATTTCTGCCGTTATTATTGAATTCAGGTCGAGCAGCAGCTCAGAGGATTCCTGGTTGGAGACAATTGCGACGTTCAGACCCAGGAATTCCTTAATTAATTCCCCGGCTATTTTATCAAGCAGGTCCTGTGAGACAGTTTTCTTCTTTATTACCTGGTCTATCAGTTTATCGAAGAGGGTCTCAACCTTAATAGAATACATCTGGGTCGGGTGCACGGTTCTATCGTACAGGCGTTCTTTGAATGCCTTTTCCCGCATCTCCAGACTGTCCTTGAAGAATTCCTTTTCGAGCAGTGCGATCAGGCTTTTACCCTTGTCCTCTAAGGCCGCCTCCTTAAGGCGGTTTATAATTCCGATCCTGTCTGTAAAGCGCTGCTCAAAGGCAGAGAGCCTCCCGGGCAGATATTCATTTTCAAAACTTTTTTTGTAGGACGGGTCCCTGAAACTCTCATTGAACTGACTGAAGTATTTAAGGGACTCACTGCTGCAGGCAGCCTTTATCTTTTTTTCAGCCTTCTGCCAGATATCAATAACGCGGTTTTCACGCAGATATCTGCCGGAAATTTCTGCTTTAACGGGGAATTCCTTGCGTGCATAGAGGTTTGCTTCCTCGCTGATCATCCTGTTCAGGTGTATCAGCATGCGTCTGGTTTTAATCATCAGCACAGATGCTCCGTCAGTACCGCCCAGGGTCAGCCTGAAGGTTTTGCGCCCGGCTTCAAACCCTTTTTCTGTCCTGGCAAAAGTTGAAAGGGGGATCATACCGATGCCCTGTCTTGCGAGGCCCGAGGCGAGCCAGTCGAGAGATAAACCCGCGGGCAGTTTATCAATTATCATCTGCGGATACATGCTTGCCCTGGGCGGCCTGATAATGATATCAAACTTGTTTCTTTCCCTGGGCAGAGTAGCGACTGCTTCACTTATCGAGCTCATTCTTTCGAAGAATATCCGGTTACGGAGCCTCCAGTATGCATCAACAGTTTCAGCCGAATTGCGGTAAAACAGGTATGTCAGAAATACAGCAGCCAGGTTGGGTCTGATCGTGGAGTTAATTTTCCTGTACCTGTCATAAATTTCCGGATGACGGACCTCGATTACCGAAAGGCGTGCTCCTGCGAGTGAATCCGTCTTTGACATTGAATGGATGGTGATCAGATAATTTGATTGTTCATCATCTATGTAGCCGTTTGTATGGAGTTCGTTAGCCAGCTGGCGTGCAGTTTTGATTTCGCGTAATTCCATTAATGGAGCTACGTTCTGATAAGACAGATCATCAATGATAAAGATTTTCTTTTCCAGAAGCCACTTAATGAGCCGTTTTACCTCATCGGGATTGAACTCCTGTCCAGTTGCATTGTGCGGATTATTAAGTGCTACAGCGCCGTACTCCCTCCAGTGAGGATCGGAGGATATTTTGTTATTGACAGCATCAATGATTGCATCGACGTCAATTTCAAACCTGTCTGTCAGGGGTACCACACAAACCGATGGAAAGCAGTGCTCGTACGTCCAGCTTAAGTCCGGAATAATTACTTCCCTGATTCCGCAGTAAAATCCCAGCAGTCCCAGTCCAGTTCTTGAAGAACCGCTTACGAGCAGGCTGCTGCGCAGATTGTATTCCGGATGATGCTTTAAGAATGAAAACAGGAAGCTGTTTATCAGTCCATCGGACCATTCAGATGAATCTATATTCTCAATGAACTGATCCAGAAGCATGGGCGCACCTGTGCCGGAGAACTTATCCAGGGTGAGGAATGAAGAGAGCCTTCCGCTTCTATTAACTAGTGTTTGTTCCTTCTCAGTAATCCTGGTTGTAATTCTTTCGGCAATATCCGCCTGATTTTGGATCAGTTCATTGAGCCTGTTCCCAAACTGTTCGGCATATAAGTCGGCAGTATTTTCCCCCGCTATGGGATTTAAGGATTTCTCACGCGCAGGTTTGACTACAATGGACCTCTCTCCCGCCGAATTCTTCTGAGGGACCAAATCATTTTTGAGTATATATGTCAGCAGCTCCACTTCGGAAGCTGAGGGAGTTCCTTTCAGCTGGAAGTGGATGGTTTCTATAACCCGTATATATTCCGAATTACCGGCAATAAAGACAACAGAGAAATTATTTAGTTTCCCGGAGAAAATTCCGGGAGTAAAGATGCGCAATACCCTGTTCATCATCTTGGCTTCACGTGCAAGAGACGTATGATTGGGGGCATTGTTTACCTCAATGAAAAATAAAGGGAATTCCAGGCTAAGTTTACGCAGCTCCCGGCGCGTATTTTCGCCCGGTATCCTGCCCAGTATCAAAAAGGCAGGTTCCTGCGGGGAATTTTTAAGCAGAGTGCGTACATTTCCCAGGAGTGCTTCTTCCTCTGCGGGGATCTTTTTAAAATTAAGTCCCGCATAGGAAATCAGGTGTTCCGGCAGATCAACCTCCCAGTACAGAATGCCAGCAGGGCGGATAATCAAAAAATTTGATAATGAATGGAACAGCAGCCTGAATGCTTCATTAATGCCTCCTGAGGCCAGAATGATCTCGCGTTTACCAGAGGTCTCACCCAGGTCATAGCTCAGTGATTCAGGTTGTTTTCTTGTAAGCCACTCGTTAAAGTATTCCACGAGGAAATTAGGGCTCTTTCTGTTAAATCCGCCGCGCGGCATATAGGGGGCGCTGTTTTTAATTAAATCGCGGAAAAACTCCAGCTTCAGGGTGTCGTCTCCGGATAATCCCAGCTCATCAATTATAATCTTAAGATTATCCTCGGTGATCTCTTCACTGCTTATCGGAAGGCCTAGTATTGTGCGCAGGTAAGCCGAGGACAGCTTCTTATCCTGTACAGGGTTGCCTATATGAAAGTTCACCCGTTCCTCAGGCGGTACGTCTGAAGAAGCAGTAGCTTCGCTTACCTCGGAAACTGTAGCAGCTTTGCTGGGTTTGAGGCGGAAATATTCCAATGGATCGGTTTGTCTAATCATTTACTAACTTTAAGATTTCTTAAACACAACATTCATTTTACCGGAAATTTGGCTCCTTTCAGTACTCAATTCCTGAAGGAGCGCCCTAATTGGTCTGGCTATTTACCATTCCCATTGTCTCTGGAAGTGCCGTTATTAAGGGCGCTTTCCAGGTATTTGCGAAACATTCCGATAAAATCCGATCCCTGGGCGATATCACCCGGTGAGAGGGAGACTACTGTTCTTGCATTTTTCAGCGCCTGGCTGGCTTCTGCCAGTCTGACAGCCTGTGGTGTAAGCATCAGTAATTCCGGACTGTTCTTCAGCAGTTCCAGTTCCCTGGTGTCAAATTCAAGCTGCATCTTTTTTCTTTTAAGTTCTTCCTCAATGCGTGCATGTGCGATAGCTGATTCTTTCTCAAGCTCAACTTTCTTCAGGTCATATCTTTTGAGTTCCAGCTCATTTTCCATGGCTGCAATTTCTTCGTCAGCTTTCAGTTTTACCCTTGCTGCTGCGGTTCTTGCTTTCTGATTAAGAAGTTCAGTCTGCTCAAAGATCCTGGCCGATTCCTGCTGCTTCATTGCTTCGGATATTTTGGGATCGAGTGCGTCGAATGACTGTACCGTGAGGGCAATAATCTCCAGTCCCAGTTTTTCGCTGCTAAGGCTTGCATTCTCAATCAGGTAATTATATATCTTTTCAGATGACAACTCTTCGATCTCATATTTTTCAACGTATTTTTTTATGAGGCTCTGAATAATAACTTCCAGTTCCTTGGATGCTTTTACCACGGCATTGCTATTCCATCCCCCGACACGTATTAAAGCCGGTATATTTTTATGAGAAGCAGCCACGGTTGTAGAAAGCCTGATCTTTATGTCCAGGTTACCCTTTGCAGCTGTTTCAATTAAAAGTTGTGCTGAATGGGTTGTATTGGGTAACGCAAGGCTGAAATGCCTTGGATAAAAACGGGTTTTCCGTTCAAGCATTTTACCATTTGACTCGAAAAGGATCAGCTGATCAGGTTTTCTCAGTCTGTATTCGTAAGCAAGTACTATCACTATTATAATTGCCAGAATGCCTATTAAAATCCACATTTCTAATTTCTCCAAATTCTCTTATTTCAAATTCATGAAGCCAACAAAGGCTTTTCTAAAGCGTTCCAGAGGAACAGCATAAAATCGAGACGAATTTAATATATTTAAGGAAAAAATCAAGTATTTGTTAATAAAATAAAGGAAAACATGCATAAATGATTCCTTTTTGTAAATAATTATGCCTTTTGCATTAAATCATAAGGCGGGGAACCTCTACAGGAAGCGCTGCCGGCGTAAAATAATAATTAATGTTTCAGGCCAGTTTATTTTTCCTGAATCTGAATCTTGGTCCCATGAATAATCCTGCGAGGCAGCAGGCGGAATAAAAAATTAACCCAGGGTAATTCCTTTCAAGTTCACCAGGATCTGCCATAAAAGCAAAAATAAGCCATATAGGCAGGATCATCATTAATCCCGTTAAAAAATAGCCGGCAAATTTTAATCCCGTTACACGCATAAACGCGCAAATTGATACTCCAAATGCAGAAGCAAATATCCATCCCACTACTTCATTGCCGCTTAGTTCCCCAAAGAGGACAAGCACGAAGGCAGGAAGAATACCGAGCAGAATGAGTTCGAAAATTTGCAGAATAAATTTACTCATGGTCATATTTCACCTCAATATTTAATTCCATAGCTAAAAATAACTATAGTTAACAGGATCGTTGATTTTCCGGGTGAAGATGATCAGGATTAGAACAGGCTCATAAAGTCGAAGAAAGTAACTATTCAGAAACGATAATCTATGATCCTTCCTGTATAAATTGACAATACCAATTTTCATATTGTGGGGCAAAACTGCAAGGCCAAAATGCCGGGCTTAAGGTTATCAGGTAAAGGGAATAGCCAGTAAAAAGGCTGGCCATTCCCAATAAACAGGAAAATTTACCCTATTTCAATAATACAAGTTTCTTGGTCATCTTATATTGGCCCGCATCCATGCAGTACATATAAACACCGCTGGGCAGGTTGCTGCCGTCAAAAATTATCTCATAATTGCCGGGACTGTGTTTAGAGCTGACCAGCGTCATGATTTCGTTGCCAAGGAGGTCATAAACCCTGAGAGAAACAAAGGATTCCTTTGGGACTGAATATTTGATTTTTGTCGATGGATTGAACGGGTTAGGGTAATTCTGGTTAAGTATAAAGACTTCGGGGAGCGGAGTCTTATTTCTGAGGTGTGTAACGACTACAGAAGCAGTATTGCTATATACTGACTGCACTTCAGCTGTGAATGCTTTTATGCGGTATACATAGTTACCAAGAACGCTGAATACGGAATCGACAAATGAAGTGCTGTTTGCCATGGCGGTATCTATAGTATAAAAGTCGGAATCATATTTCCTTTCAACAATAAATCCCAATTCATTGTTCGAGTTATCTCTCCACGTAAGTTTTATCTTTTTTGGGCCCATTGAAATTGCCTCAAGGCTGTCGGGATAATAGAGCTGAGTCATGAAACTCCAGGTGGCTGAGCCTGGAGCCACGCCGGAGGCATTTTCTCCAATGACTCTCCAGTAGTATTTTTCCCCGTGTTTAAGGCCGATTACCTCTTTTGAGGAGTCGTTTATTATGGAATCGGAAAAGAATACCCGGGAGAACTCACTATTTTCGCTTACAGTAAGTCTGTAGGTAACCGCATTCCTGGACCTGTGCCAGATAAACCGGATTCTTTCAGGAACATTGCTGGAATTATCAGCCGGTGAAATCAGATTAGTAATTTCTGGTAAAGGCATTGTAGTGGAAAAATTCCATGTTTCGGACCATTGCCCGGTGCTTCCCGGATTTTTGGCACAGACTCTCCAGAAGTATTTGGTATTTTTGGAAAGCGTAGTAATAGTCTTAAGTGTATCATGAAGTGTAGAGTCACTGATAACTATATTCTTAAAATCGCTGTCAGTTGAAAGCTGGAATTTATAGTTTGCTGCGTCAGCGATTTTACTCCATTGCAGTGTAAGCAATGATACCAGTCCAACTGCATCTCCATTTGCGGGTGTAATTAGGGCAGGTGTTTTCAATTTAACGATACTAAAGTTTCCGGGGTTAATTCCCTGAACGGTTGCATCTAGGGAGGATTCGATCAGAATCCTGCAGTCCTGGGCCTGTTCGTCGGGTAAAATCACGCTTTCAATTCCGTCATTTGGAGTATCTGATGCCAGGAGGATTGGGAAAGTGTTCCCTCCATTGAGAGACAATTTGATATTTACGTTGCCTGAAACGTTGCTGCTGTTCCAGTTTATATTCTGGCGGCTTCCGCAGGTCCAGACGGTTCCGCCGGCAGGCAAGGTAACTATAATGGATTTAATGTTAATTCCATTCTCATTTAGTACGGCCAGGCCGCCGATATTTGTTCCTATCCATTTATTATTCTGCTGATCAACTGCAATTGCAAGGACGCATGTATCGGGAATGGCAGATGTTGCAGTATCGTAGGCGGTCCAAATCTTGTTATCATACCTTGCCAGGCAATGCCCGTTAGTCCCGGCCCACTTTACATCCTGGCGGTCAATAGCAACTGCATGCACCCATCTGTCCCTGATTGTTGTATGCGTGGAATCATAGTAGAACCAGTCATTGTCATCAAATTTTTCCAGGGCTGCATTATAAGTCCCAAACCATTTAATATTTTTTGAATCAATAACAATGGACAGGAAAGTATTGCAATGGGTTCCGGAGTTTAATTTGTTGTAAATTGTCCATTTCGTACCGTCGAATTTAGCAACACCTCCGCCATTTGTTCCCACCCATTTATTGCCCAGCTGATCAATTGCCAGGGAGAGTACGCAGTTAATCGGCAGGCTTGAGGTAGAATTGTCGTAGACGATCCAGCTTGTGCCGTCATATTTGAATAAACCTTTATTGTAGGTGCCGATCCATTTATTGCCCTGCTTATCAATCACAATTGCACGGACTGTTGAATCGGTCAGACCAGAATTTGACTTATTGTAAACGGTCCAGTTAGTGCCGTCAAACTTTGCCAGGCCGCCTCCGTTGGTACCGATCCACTTGTTGCCCTGTTCATCAATTGCAATTGCACGGACCACATCATGAGGCAGGCCGGAGTTTGCCTTCCTGAAAATCTTCCATGTAGTTCCGTCAAAACAGGCCAGGCCCATACCTGTCCCAATCCATTTTACGCCCTGTTTATCGATAGCTATAGCATAAACTGTATTATTTGGAAGGCGTGAATTAACGCTGTTGTAGATTACCCACTGATTACCCTGTGAGAAGGAAAGTGAAGATATTATAATTATTAATGCTAATGTCAGTGTTTTCATAGGAGACCCCGCAGAAAGGTTAAATTATGACGTATCCCCGGTTCATAGTTGTACTCATATATAATAATGTAGAAAAATATGTCATACATGCAAAGATATGTGTATGGATTGCTTCTTCCATAAGTGAAAATCTGCCTCCTAAAAAGAACATTGAGGTGCATCGTAATTGCGGTTCAATACGGGGGATAATGCCCCGGGGTGGGGCAAGTATTTTATGCCTGCTGCTCTGAAAGCAGCTTTGAATTGAGGTACAGTATCCTGAGCATTCTTAAATCATCATAGTTTACTTCAGAGTTCATTTTTTCAAATACCGGGGCAAGTCTTTCAGTTCCCCCGGAATTAAATAGCGAGTATACTTTTTCCTTTATGGTATCGGGCAGGTTAATGAGTTCTTCCAGTCCATTCTGCCTTAAGGTATTGCCTGCGAGCAGAAATTTATAGAGGTGTTCCTGAATCGTTAAAGGCTTTACGTTGAGTGTCTTTATCAGTTGGTCAAACGAGGCTCCGTTATTAAATGCTTCTCCAACGGCTACATGTCTTGGCTTCTTTTCACCGTTTGATGGCACTTTACGCGGGCTGGCATCATCAGCGGATTTATTAAGATTATTCTGTTTGCAATAGGTTTCAATTACCTCAATAAAAGCCGGTCCGAAATTCCGGGCTTTCTGGGCACCTACACCCTGGATTCCGAGGAAACTTGCCTCTGAGCGGGGGAAGCGGGCAGCCATCTGAGTAAGTGTTTTATCGGAAAATATGACATAGGGAGGAACGTTCATCTCCTCAGCCAGATTCTTCCTTTTCTTCCTGAGAAGTTCAAAAAGTACCAGGTCATAGGCCTCTTCATCAGTTTTTATCTTTTTAGCCTTAACCTCGGTTTCTCTGATATCTGCGAGCACCTTTTCATTTTGCAGCAGTACGGTGTAAGCTTTTTTTGTCAATTTAAAGCTGCCGTATTCAAGGTCTTTGAAGACATAGTGGTCTGCTACAAGCTGTCTTGAGAGTTTCAGCCATTGTTTTCTGGATAGTTCCTTGCCGATTCCATAGACCGTGAGGTTTTGGTGGTTATTGCTGAATATCCTTTCTGTTTCCATGCCCAGAAGGACATCAATGATATAGTTTGCCCCGAATATTTCACCAGTTCTTTTCATGCATGACAAAAATTTCTGTGCCGCAATGGTCACGTCGCTCAGCTCAATTTTATCTGACAGGCAGTTATCGCACATCCCGCAATATTCCTCCCTGTAATTTTCGCCGAAATAGCCTATCAGGGGGATGCGCCTGCATATATTTGCCTCAGCATAGCGGAGCATGGACTCGAGGTGCATTTTAGCAACGACCCTTTCGAGCTCATTTTCTTTCTGTTTTATGAAATAGTCGATTTTGCTTATATCGCCGTAGCTAAAGAGCAGGAGGCACTCAGACTTAAGTCCATCACGTCCCGAACGGCCTATTTCCTGATAGTAGGATTCAATATTTTTGGGCAGGTCGTAATGTATCACAAATCTGATATTTGATTTATTGATGCCCATACCGAAGGCGATTGTGGCAACAATTATCTGGATCTTATCCTTGATAAACAGGTCCTGGTTTTGTGTCCTTTCCACGGCGCTCAGTCCGGCGTGGTATGGCCTCACGGAATAGCCATGTGCAGTTAGCTGTGCGGTCAGGGTATCAACCTGTTTTTTCGAAAAACAGTAGATTATTCCTGACTGATCCTTAAAATCCTTAAGAAACCCTAGTGTCTGGCTGAAGGGATCTTTCTTAGGGATTACTCTTAAGAGCAGGTTATCGCGGTTAAAGCTGGCAACAAATTTAGCAGGGTTCACCATATTGAGGTTTTTTCTGATATCGTCCTGCACCCTGGGTGTTGCCGTTGCCGTTAGTCCAATACAGACCGCTTCCGGGTACCTGTTGCGGAATGAGCCGAGCTGCCTGTATTCAGGCCGAAAATCGTGTCCCCATTCCGATATACAATGAGCTTCATCAATAGTAATGCAATCTAGCTTTACTTCTGTCAACAGCTGCTGAATATCGTCCCTGGATAGGGATTCCGGAGCCAGGTAAAGGATCTTAGCTTTTTTATTCAGTATTTTCTGAAGGTTTCTCTGGTATTCCACGTTTGAAATAGAACTATTGAGTAAAACAGCGTTAACCCCCAGTTCATTCAGCTGTTCTACCTGGTCTTTCATGAGGGAAATCAGCGGAGAGATTACAATTGTAAGTCCCTCAAATATGAGAGCGGGGATCTGATAGCAGATGGATTTACCGCCCCCGGTCGGCATAATGACCAATGCATCCTTCTTTTTCAGTACATTATTTATGATTTCGTGCTGAAGCGGCTTAAAAGAGTCGTATCCGAATACATCCTTGAGTATTTTCTTTGCCCGGTCCATGTTTCCTAAAATTTATTCAGCAATTTAAACAAAAGATGAGACAAATAATTCCCGATTGTGACTGTATTGATGATTTTTCTGCGGGTTTTACATTAACCCCGTTTTAATGGGGTTAATGTAAGGGGAAATAGCTGCTGAGGTAATGCAGACTGGTAAAATATTACAAAATAACAATCATATAATTATATATATCAGCCTTCGTCGTTGTTGAACTCATCTCCATTAGGTTCTCTTTGCCTTTCCTGCTTGAAGTTGTTTATCGAGTATCTCAGGTTCAGCATGAGCATTGGAGATTCGCCAAAATGATTACTGTAGGAATAATATCCTGCGCTCTCAGTTGTGGATTTATGTCTATGGGTTCTTAGTAGATCCCTAACCTGAAGTGTAAGTGAGATCTGCCTATCCATAAATTCCTTTTTGACGGCCAAATCCAGAGTAAAAGTGCCTTCTGTTCTATCCTGATAGGAAACCGAAGGGCTGTTATAATCGGCATTAAGCTGGAGACTCAGAGATGAGGTGAATTTCAGCGAATTGCTCATTCTGGATCGCCAGTTAAAACTTTTCCTTGTAGAGGTCTCGCCATTCAGGTTGCTTTTGAGCCTGTAGTCATACAGGTTTCCCATCATATCAATGCTCCAGAACTTAAACAGTTCAGTACTTGCCATAAGCTCTGTGCCCAGGGAGTAATCAGAACCAATATTCTCATAGGTCTCAAGTGTTACATTATCGGAATACACCGATCTTACACCCGATATTTTGCTGTTATTTACCCTGTAATATACTTCTGAAGAAAATGAAACAATGCCAATGAGCGTTTGGAATCCTAATTCGTAAGAATCAATTAATTCAGGCCGGAGGGACGGGTTTCCGCGGTGGACCGTATTTGCATCGACCCAGGTATCAAAGGGTTCCAGTGTCCAGTTCCGGGGCCTCTGTATTCTTTTGGAATAGCTTGCAATGAACTGCTGGTCACCAGCCAGCTTATATGAGAGGTGCAGGGTGGGGAAGTAGTCCCACCTGTCGATGTTGAATATGTTGTTTTTTGCCGGAATTTCAATTTTCCTGTAGGTATATTCTCCTCTTACTCCCAGTTGAAAACCGAAGTTGCTTATCATATTGGAATAGACTGAATAGACTGAATATTCATCGTTCCTTGATTTTGTTGAGAAGCTGAATTCCGGCTGAAGCACGTAACTACTGGTTAAGCTGCTGTATGTATGGTAGCTGGTATTTTCATCTGCAAATTCCGACTGGCCCTCCAGGCCGGATTCGAATTTAGCCTGGGCACCCAAAGGCAATGTATAGTCGATTTTCGTATTAAATTCACCTGCGGGTCCGCCCTCTGTAGTCTTTTTCCCGCTCGTGATAGTCTGTCCTCTTAGCAGTTCACTTATACTGGCGTCATCGCCCTTTTCTTTTTCGTAGGATAAATCAGCAGTCAGTTCATGTCCTTTTGTTTCAAATTTATGCTGAAAATTCATGCTGAGAGAATAGGAATCACCCGATCTGTTGCTTTCATTTCTGTTGATATAAAAGTCGCCAAGGGGAAAGTTTCCTGAATATTCAGAATAGTCGGAAGACATATTCCCAATCATCTTTCTATTATGGTATCTTGCGCCAAAACCAAGTATACCGTTTTCCCAAAGGCTAAAGTTTATGTTAGCCCTCAGGCCAAAACCATCTCTGCCTCTTTTCCCGTTTCCTGAAGATTGAATGCGGGAGAAATTCCCCTGGTAGTTATAGATCTTCTCTTCTGAGCTGGTTTCAGTCATATTCCTTTTTCTGTAGTCTAAACCGAATATGGTGTTAAAGCCTGTCTGTTTATAATCCAGCAGCATGTCTCCGCTATATTTATCATTCAGGCCTGCGCTCAGATTGGTCACGCCGCTAAGACCCAGGTTTTCGTTTTTCTTGAGTACGAGGTTTATTATTCCGGCAACTCCCTCGGGGTCATATTTTACAGAAGGGTTCGTAATTATTTCGATGTTTTCTATTGAACTGGCTGGTATTTGCTGAAGGGCATCCTGCGGATCCATGATTGTAGGTCTGCCATCAATCAGTACAGTAAAGCTTCCGCTTCCCCTGAGGCTTACATTGCCTTCAATGTCGACTGAAACTGAGGGGATGTTTTCCAGAATATCGACCGCGGTACCAGAAATTGCGGTACTGAATTTATCCACATTTATTACCTTTTTGTCTATTTGGTAGGAAAACGGAACTCTTTGGCCTTCAATGACAACGTTGTCCATCATTACTGCTTTTTGCTCTACCTTAATTTCTCCAAGTTCCAGCAGTGGCTCAGAACTGCTGATTACGACGTCATTGATCCTTTTCTTTTCGTAACCAATAAAGGAAATTTCAATAAAATACCTGCCCGGTTTTAATTCAGAAATCCCAAAATTACCCTTTGCATTCGATACGGCCCCGCTTATCTGTTTTCTGTTTGCGGCATCAAACAAAACAACGCTCGCATATTCGACAGGTTTACCGGTCTGAGCGTCGATAAGTTTCCCTGAAATGGCACCATCGGGATTGTTTTTATCAGACTGGGCAAAAACGGAAAAAATAGCGAAGAAATAAAAGAAAAGTGTCAATCTGGTAAAAAGTCTCATTAATCTCCCTGCATTTTTTGTGTATAAAAAGGTTAACTATTCGACAGTATTAAAATAATTAAGGTTTAAAGGGAATTCACCAGGAGCATAAGTTTTGTTTTTAAGAGTCTCATAAAAAAATCAGGAGCAATACTGCCAGTAAGTGAAAAGAGTATGAATTCCACCTAAATTAACATGTATTAGTAATACACAGTGTAAAAGGATGTATCAATGGTAAAATCGGGTACTTAAAAAAGCGGCTTCGGGGTCTTTTGCGGAGTAATAAAACAGAGCCGCGCATGATCCAGGGCCGGCCCTGTTTTTTAATATAGTACGATTTTACTTTGCCGGGGTAAAACGTTTTGTCCAGGCGATATTGGGAATGCTTATGTATTTGCTTCCATTCCATCTGTACAGCGTAGCACTCACAGGCAGCAGGTCTTTTTCCCTGGTCTTTTTGTTTTTAACCAGGTCAGTATTGGTGACAAGAATGCTTAAATCTTCAGATTCCTTTTTCTCGTAGAACAATTCGGGATATGACCCGGAGCCGCTTTCGAGGACGCTCGTTACATTGCCATCCCTGAATGAATATACCTTGAAATGATATGCCACACCCGACTGCCAGATAGTCAGAAGATTACCAGCGTTATCCTTCAGCGGCAGTACCGCAACCGGATAATCGGGATCATTATGGGAGTACAATTTACTGCTCTGACTAATAGAATCACTGTAGAATGATAAATTTCTCAATCTGTATCCTGAACTATCAATTTCCTCAACTACGCATAATACAGTAGTCTGGCCGTTTCCCCAGGGAACCAGAAATTTTATATTGCCGGATTTCTGAGGCAAACCAGCTCCGCTATTCCCCGGCTGATTATAGGAGCCTGAACAACCGTATAATACTGTTACCAAAATGATCAGAAAATATTTAATGTTTTTCATTATTCTCCGCTAACTGCTATTGTTATTCAACTTATGATTAATGGGCCTGTAATTTCAAAAATGCCATGATTCTTCATGATATATTTCGGATTCAATCCATATTCACAATATACGTCAGCTAAAATAAAATCCAAAATTCAGCCGTTATGAAAATATGTCTTTGCAGGATATCAGAAACCAACTATATCGCCAATGCCGCTGCGGACGGAGAGCCAGATGATTTTTTGTTTGCCTGGTTTTGGGTTTCTGTTTCACTTATCTGTTATTCCATGCTGCCATTTGGTATTATTTTTTGGAGGCAATGGAATCCGGATTAATATTTAATGTTTTTCCGAGACCGGAAATGAATTCCTGTTTTTCCGTATCTGTCAGTCTTGCTTCAGGATGAAGCAGCAGGTATGATTTTAAGGGCATTTCACCCCTTTTAATTTCGCTGATGATCCTCTTTGCCTTTTTGGGTGTATATTTCCACTCGGAAAAATTCAACTTGCGTTTCCCTTCATGTACGTGGTCTGTCACGAACCATGAAACAGGAGCAATATATGAGTATCCAGGCCATTTTGTCTGGTTGCTGTGGCAGTCGAAGCAGGCTCTTTTGGCATACTCTCTCGTTCTTTCGGAATCCCATTTGGGCTCATTAATTACAATGTTATTCCCGGTGCTGTGGTCTACCGGTATCAACTGGATGACAAGCAGAAGAATAATAATTCCCGATGCAATCCATATTCCAATTTTCTTTTTACGGGAAACAGCCATAATTTTACTGAAGGCCTCATGTTAGTTGTATTTATTCATTATACAAATTTTAATTTATCAAATCAAAAACAGCCACAGTCAATTAAAAAGCGGGAACGGGTTCCATGTAACAGAAAATTTCCGGTCAGGGTAATCTGATTATTTGATGTAACTGTTTGTTGTTTTATTTGTCAGCGTTCATTATTATCAACTGAAGAAATTTACGTACTATAGAAAAACAAGTTTAATAATAAATACCAGGGTATTAGCCATGAAATTTGTATTAAATACAATATTTATAATATGTGCGGTTCTGTGCATATATGGATGCAGTACAGGCAGTAAAATAATTACTCCCGGGAACACGGATGGGAATAAAATTCTTCTCTCGAACGGATGGAAGCTTTCGCCTGCCGGTAAGCAGGCTGATATAGGCGACCTCCCGTTAAATATTGCCATAAGCCCTGACGGCAATTACGCCATATCGACTAATAACGGGCAGAGCAATACGACACTCAGCGTTGTGAAACTGAATTCTCTGGAAACCGTACAGACGGTAAACATCTCAAACTCATGGCTGGGTATAAAATTTTCCGGTGATGGACGGAAACTATACGTCTCCGGCGGCAGCGACAATGTTGTGTTTATATATGGTTTCAGCCAGGGGAAGTTGAATTTAACAGATTCAGTTGTCATTGCTCCAAAATGGCCCAAGAGTAAGATATGGCTGGGCGGACTTGATATTGACGAAGCCCGGGGAGAACTATATATAACAGGAAAGCAGAGTGCGGAATTCTTTACTGTGGATATCCAGACAAAGAAGGTTATTTCCAGCCTGAAACTCCCTTCTCAACCTTATACCTGCCTGTCATCTGTGAAAAATAATTATGTCTATATTTCGCTCTGGGGCGGTGATGCAGTTGCGCTATTGAACAAGGAAACGGGTAAGGTTGAAAAAACGATTCCTGCCGGTAATCATCCAAATGATATTCTGGAGTCAGCCGATGGTAAATACCTGTATGTAGCAAACGGGAATCAGAATTCTGTTTCAGTAATTGACATAAAAATGGAGAAAGAGATTGAAAAGCTGAATTCTGCCCTGCTGCCCGCTGCTGCTCCCGGAAGCACTCCCAATGCGCTGGCATTAAGCAGTAACGGTACAAAATTGTATATAGCTAATGCCGACAACAACTGTCTGGCTGTAATGGACGTATCGGAACCGGGACGCTCACATTCACTGGGATTTATTCCAACAGGCTGGTATCCGACCTCAGTAAAAGTAGTGCCGGGTAAGAACATTATTCTGGTTGCCAATGGCAAAGGAGGCCGCTCATTTGCTAATCCGCATGGCCCGAATCCGACGGTCAAAGGCGAAGAAACAGAATTTATAGGCAAGATGCTGAAAGGGACACTTTCGCTCATTGAAGAGCCCGCAGAAGCGCAACTGGCCGAATATTCAAAACAGGTATATGAAAACTGCCCGCTGACTCAAAAAGCCGGTTCACTGAGAATTGACAGGTCAAACCCTATCCCCGCTGATTCAGGCGTGGTTTCACCGATTAAACACGTTTTTTATATTGTTAAAGAAAACAGGACCTATGATCAGGTGCTGGGAGATATGGAAGAGGGAAATGGGGACCCGGCATTGTGCCTTTTCCCTGAAAAAGTTACGCCGAACATTCATGCCTTAGCCAGGGAGTTTGTATTACTGGATAATTTTTATTGTGATGCTGAGGTTAGTGCTGACGGCCATAACTGGTCTATGGGGGCCTATGCTACTGATTATGTGGAAAAGTCCTGGCCTGCATACTATGGCGGACGCGGCGGTGTTTATGAATATGAGGGAGGATACCCAATTGCATATCCCTACAACGGTTACATGTGGGACAACTGTAAAAGAAATAATGTCACTTACCGCAGCTATGGCGAATTTGTACATAATGGTAAAACGATGATGGATTCTTCGAAAGCTGCGATGGAATCGCTGGAAGGACATGTGGCACCTTTTTACCGTGGCTGGGACCTGGGATATTCCGATGTTGAGCGGGTAAAGGACTGGATGAAAGAGTTCGACGAATACGAAAAAAACGGGGAGCTTCCTCAATTCCAGGTGATCAGGCTTCCCAATGACCACACTTCGGGTACAGCCAGCGGAAAACTGACTCCTCTTGCATACGCAGCCCAGAACGATCTTGCGCTTGGCATGCTCGTTGAGAGAATATCACACAGCAAATACTGGGAAAATTCTGCAATTTTCGTCGTAGAGGATGACGCGCAGAACGGACCCGATCACGTTGATGCACACAGATCGGAAGCACTGGTTATAAGCCCTTATACAAAACATAAATTTGTTGACCACAGCATGTATTCAACCAGTTCAATGTTAAGAACAATGGAACTGATCCTAAGGCTGCCTCCAATGTCGCAGTATGATGCTGCCGCAGTGCCGATGTTTAACTCATTCAGCGGCAAACCTGATTTAAGCACTTACAAGTTGCGTCCGGCAAATATTGATCTTAATGAGAAGAACCAGCCGGGATCATTTGGACAGTTAAGAAGCAGTCAGATGGACCTTAGCAGGGAGGACGCGACTCCGGAGATTGAATTTAATGAGGTAATCTGGAAATCTGTATTTGGCGAGGCATCCCAAATGCCTGCACCCGTTAGGAGCGCATTTGCAAAATATACAGAACGGGAGGATTAATTTTGCAATAAAAAAATAATTTTTGTAAAATGCGTGCGAAAATTTACAGAGGAGTCTGTGAATTATACAAAATCGTTAACTAACACAATTTGCAATATATATTCACAAAATCAGTGAGGGAAAACATGGAAGTAACCGAACAGGTTCTGGATACAATGAAAAAGGAAAAAAAAGCCTTAAGTGCCGGTCAGATTGCTGAATTGGCAGGTATAGACAGGAAAGAAGTGGACAAGGCAATGAAAAAATTAAAAACAGAAGGGAAGATAGTATCTCCTAAGAACTGCTATTGGGAACCGGCAAGCAAATAAACGTGCTGCAGTTAGAGAAAAATAGAGATGCATGATTGTATGAATGAAGGCATTTTAATGAATGTCCTTTTTCATACAATCTGCATTTTAAAACTGCAATATTCTCTGAATCAGAACTGCCACAGAAGGTAATATCAGCAGAGTTCCACGGTTCAATATTAAATTATTTTTACTGCATTCAGGGCGCTTGAAAGCGCGGCCTCAACGGTTCCCATTGCAGGTCCTGCATACAGAGCCTCTCCGGCAAAATAGAGTGTATCATTGACTGGAGCAGTTAATACCCTTACGGCTTCTTCAGAATGAACAGTGGCGTACGAATAGGCCCCGAGGGTAAACGGGTCGGTCATCCAGTTGGCAGCATGAAAGGCTTTCATCTGCTTATTTATAAAAGCCAGATCAGTATCAAAAATATATGCTAGTGAGTCCATTGCTTTTCTTATTATCTCCTCATTACTCAAATTACGTAACTCACCTGCCTTTGGTCCGGCCATCCATCCGGTAAGAAGCGGAAGTTTATCCGGTGCTTGTGTCCACCAGGTTGCAACGGGTGCATCAGAAATTAGGAAACCAAGTCCGGGCATCTGTTTAAGTATCGGTTCACCAGGATTATTTTCCCAGAATGTTTCCTTAAATTCGAAAAAGACCTTTATTACTTCACCGAATCCCATTGACATGACTGCGGGACGGAACTGAGGAATTTCGGGTGAAAATTTTATACGGGCTTTGCTGTCGCGCTCAGCCTGAAGTATTCCCAAGGGTACGGTTATCAGAACTTTAGATGAATGAAATATCTGGTTGTTACTGCAGATTATTTCGGCGTGGCCTGTCCGCCACCTGATTTCTTTTACAATTGCAGAGAGATGGATCGGGCACCCAGCTTCCCTGCATTCTGAGGCCAGGAAATCTGTCATACCAGTATAACCGCCCACGATGCGTGAAGGGGTGGAGTCGGCCTCGCTTGTCCATTCTTCCAGCAGCGCGAAACTGCTGACTCTTCTTATATCTGCTGCATCATATCCTTCGGCGTATCTTTTAACTTCCTCTTTCAACTGCTTAAAGTTCTCTTCTTTCATGCAGGTATCCAGGAATTCCTCAAAGGGGAGGTCTTTTTTCAGCTGCTTCATTCTTGATATCAGTTCAGGAAAACCTTCAATAAATTCTTCACTCTGTTGAAGACTGCCATCCTTAAGCTGGTATGTAATGCCCTGCATATCTGAGGTTTGAATACCGGCATCCTTCAGGATTGACAGTGTGATGGGCAATCTGCCGTGTACAAATTCGGCCCCTGTTTCAATGGGTTTTGCAAAGCCATTAACTGAGAGGGTATGAATTCTGCCGCCAATTCTGTTGCGTGCTTCAAGAACGGAGACTGTTCTGCCGGACTTTGCCAGCTGCCTTGCTGCTATGAGTCCTGATGCCCCGGCTCCAATAATCAATATTTCAGGTTCAGCCATGAAAATCCTCTTTTACAAATTGCAATGATTTAGTCCTATCTGCGGGGAAATTCCAGATCAACTATAAGATTGAATTTTATTTCCTAAAATAAAAGCCAAAACTGGTATAAACAGGTCTTTAGCGGTGGTACTCGAAAATCAGCAGTTTGACATACAAAGAAGGGGAGAGTATGCGCTTAGTAATGGAAATGAATGTCTGCAGATAACGGAATAAATATTACCCGGGATCTGCAGACATATGGTTACGGCTATTCGATTCCGAATATATTCTTGAAGAAGTTCTTGTTCTTATCTTTCCAGTACCTTATATATTTGTTCTGTCTGATTATTCCTACCGGTCCCTGGTAGATTCCTCCCCGCTCCCTACCGTCATAAACACGGACAGCAATAACATTTTTTTCGCCTTTCTTAAGGAGTCCCGCAGGGAGAACATAACATCTGAATTCAGCAGCTTCCCACTGAAATTTTATTTTACTGATGTCTTCAGTAATTATGCCGGTTGAGCCGATTAATTGTCCGTTAACATAGGTTTCATCCAGGTCGTCAATTTTGCCAAGCATCAGAAAGAGTTTATCCGAGGTGATATCTTTTTCTACAGTAAATTCTTTTCTGTACCAAGCAAAGCCATCATACTTTCCTTCCCATGCTCCCGGGACTTCAACTGCTCCCCAGCCAGGATCACTTACAGTCATTTCTTTCCAGGCGGGATTATCTCCTTTTTTAAGCATCCAGGAGCCTTCGAGGTCAATGTCAGCGATAAGGGCATTCTCAAGAGAATAGAGGCCCAATTCACCGTTGTAAATTCCGCCTCTTGAATAGGCATCATATACTCTTACCGCGATAACGTTATCTCCCTTTGTAAAGGAGTTAGCCGGCACCGCATATCGTCTGATGACCCCTGCTGCGGTGCGGTATTCAGGAGGAAAAGCACCGCTGCTGCCGATGAGTTTGCCGTTCAGATATACCTCATCAACATCATCGATAAAGCCCAGGTCCAGATAGATATTCTCTTTTTCCAGTCCCGGCGTATACTGAAAATGTTTTCTGTACCATGCATAGCCGTTATAGCCATAGTATCCCTGTTCTTCCCAGGCTGCCGGTGCTTCTATCTCATCCCATCCACTATCCTGGAATCCGGTCTCAGCACGTTTTTTGTCATCACCAAGTGAAAACTTCCATTTACTCTCAAGATTTACGATCCTGTTCCAGTCCTGTGCCGATGCGTGGCCGAGGGTGATAACAAGTAAAAAGAGTAAAGTCAGCATTCCAATTCTGTAAAGACTGCGGGAAAATTCTGTCTCCATTATCGCTCCTATGAATAAATTATTTCAGAAAATTTATTTTGTTAGCCTTATAAATTCGGGATCATCGCGTAAAGTCTTCAGGTCGTTGTCGCCTGTTGCCTGTTTTTTCAGGTTCGGGTTTAATCTCAGGGCCTTCTCCAGAGTTTTTAATGAGGTTTCTTTTTCCCCTGCTGCCAGCTGAATGACGGCAAAATCATATAATACTTCCGGGTTTTCGGGGGCAAGGCTTGCTGAATGCTCCATATGCGGGAGGGCTTCTGATGCTTTGCCCTGAGTAAAGAGTGTCCAGGCAACGTTCCACGAGTAATTCATCTGTGCATAGTCGAGCAGTCTGCCCAGCTCCTTAAATGGTTCCGGGCTGTCATCAACGCGAATGTCAATTGCCCTGTCATTAAAACCCCCGTAACCCGCCTTATCCTTGACGACAATCAATGCCGCCGATTGTTTTCCCCTGGCATCACCGCCGGCTTTATCACCTGCCATCAAAGCAGCGTAGAGGCGTTCACCGAGGGCGCCTTTTGTTTTGAGGAATGCATCCTCCATTGAAGTAACCACGCTTTCGCCCGCAAGGATATTTCCCTGAACGGCATAATTTTTCCCGTTTCTTCCACCTGCCCACGGGAGGCATTTACTGCCGGTATATGTAACTGACTTTCCGTCAGCTGAAACAATGCCTACCTGTCTGCGGTCGGGGTCGTTATCATTTCTAAGAAGTATTTTAATTACCTCCTCAGGTGCAGCCCCACGGGCGAGCAATTCGAGACCCCGCTCCCCGAATGAAGTATTTGCAAAAGACTGTGTAGCTACGGCGCCCACGTCGGCCTTAGCCCAGGGGACGACCGTTCCAACGGCAAAGAATCTGGAAGCAACTGCAACGCCCAGTTCACCCGTGGATGAATCCCTGGCCACGATAGAGAAGGTAGCAATTAATCTCTGCTCTGGTGTTTGTGTGCGATATTCGGCCGGGAGAATGAGTGCAATCAGGATTACTAAGGCCAAAATACCAGAGGCTGACTTATGGATTGGTACCATTGGTATGACTCCTTATGATTTTAGGTATGGATGGGAATTAGTACAGTTAGAGTAACAAAAAATTACTTTCAACTTAAATAATTGGCATTCTTTTAGCAAGCTGAATATACAAAAGCGATGTTTTCGAGGAATTTAAAGACAAAATGTCCGAAAAAAGTTGCAGACCAGCAATAAGTCTATTGATTATTATTTTTAATTTCCACAGTTTTACCTCGTGTGTATTTATTTAATTAATTCATCGTTACTTTAACAATATTCAGGAAGGGAAATGAAAAATACGAAGTATTTTGTGGCCGCCGTTTTTTCGATGGCACTTGTAAGTTCAGTATCATTTGCACAGGATAAAAGCACAGATGGTAAAAAGATATTTGAAGCTAATAAATGCAACATGTGTCATTCAATGAAGGCAGAAAATATTCAGGCAACGGGAAAATCCAAAGCTCCGGATCTTTCTGAGGTTGGTTCAACACAGAAAGCAGAGTGGATCCAGAAGTTTGTGAAGAAGAACGAAGAGCTGGAAGGAAAAAAGCACCCAATTATGTTCAAGGGAACTGATGCTGAACTGAAGACTCTTTCTACCTGGCTTGCAAGCCACTCAAAGAAATCCGGAAAATAAACCTCAATAATATAAAGACCTTGTAAGGCGTCTTACAAGGTCTGAAATTTCTAAAATAGAATCCATCAAATACTTACCATTAGAATAACGCCCGGCTGAATCCTGTGCCGTATTTAATTTATGTTAATTGTAAATCCCAGTACGATCATTCTTTGACCAAAATAGCTTTGAATGGCTCTTTTCTGTGTATAATCATCTGAATATGAGTAACCGAAAATATTTTTGAAATCAAAAATATTAAGGGCTTCCATATAGGCTACAATAGGGAAGCCATTGGGCAGCTGGTCAAAATAATTCAGTCTGAGGTCAATTCTCTTATAATCCGGCAAACGGGAGGAGTTTGTTTTAGCATAGACCGGTTCAAAAATATTCTGCTGATAGTGATTTATTGTGGATGTCACGTCAGTAAAAGGTTTGCCCGTCGCATACCTGGCGCTGATACCTATCTGGAATTCTGATGAAATATTATGTTTAGCAACTATGGCCAGATTATGTGTTATATCGAAGGAACTGCTTGTATATTCATTAAAATCCATCCAGAGCCTCTTTGTGTTAATATATCCATATGATATCCATCCTGTTACGTCAAAAGGCAGCTGTCCCTTAAAGATAACGTCCACTCCATTTGCAAACCCATAACCTGAGTTGTCATAATTAACTGCATCATTTTCGAGAGGCAGATCAGAGTAGTTTTTATGGTAGACTTCAACGCGAAAGGAATTCTGGTCATTCATCTCATAGTTATAAGAGGCGATATAATGAATTGCCTTCATGGCCAGGAGGTTCGGATTTCCGTCAATAGCTGCGAACAGTCTGGCATCCGGAATCTGATGAAATATACCCCAGGAGAAGCAGAGGCTGGATTTGCTGTTTACCTTGTAGCCTAAAGTCGCCCTTGGATCGATCCATTGCAGTCTAAGGTCAGTAAACTGATCGAATCTAATGCCACCTGAAAATGTAAGCTTGTCTATTTGAAGTGGTTCGACCCACTGGTATTCAGAATATACTCCCCAGCGCATTCTCCGCAGTGCAGCATCGATGCCGTTAGAAGGGGCATCGGGGCGGATATCATAATCTAAAGAGGGGATAATGCCTTCATAGGACGTTGCGCGCTGCTCCAGCTCAAATCCTGCAAGGAGTTTACCCTTACTACTAAGGATATATTCAAAATCATTCCTCAGGTTGTAGACTTCGTCTGTCTTTTTTATGTCAAGGATGCCCAGTTTCCAGAGATTTACGTATCTGTTAAATGAAAGACTATTTTGCATTAAAAGGTTGCCCGTTATAAGCCCGCTGTTTTGAAGGTTAAGAAATAAATTTCTTGAGTTTCCGTGAAATTCACCGTTATATTCGGCCTGTTCAACATTAACTCCCTCCCTGTCATCAGCATATACTCCGAAGAGTTTAATCCTGTCCGTCCCTGAGTAGGAATAAATAACTGAGGCTGTGGCATTCTTCGACTGAGGTGCCTGAGTAAACTTGTCGAGGCCGCCATTCAGCCAGAAGATGGGACCAGTAAAGCTCTGGTTATAGTCGAAGCTGACTCCGAACTTATCTTCAATTAGGGGAAATCCTGCTGTTACTGAGGCATTAGCCATGGATAGTCCAATGCTTATATTTTTGCTGGAAGGTATATTGGCAGTTTCGATGTCAAGAATACCTGAAAGGCTGTTCCCATATCTGGCCGAAAATCCTCCGCTCGTAAAGTAGAGCGATTTAATTATACTCTGGTTAATGTTTGAAAACAGACCGCCGTAGCCAGATTCAAAAGTAAAGGTGTGATAAACCGGAGCCTGATCTATGATTGTGGTCGTCTCCATCGGATCACCCCCGCGCACGTAAAGCTCAGCGCTTTCGGAGACCTGGGTTAATCCGGGCATGGTTTTAAGGGACTGGTATATATCGGCTGCCCCTCCGGGGGTGGTTAGGATATCGAGGCGGCTTAGGACCAATCCCTTCTCTTTGACAGAGCCGTATGAGCTGGCGGTTATAACGGCTTCTTTTAGGCTCAGGGCTTTCTGACGGAGGTTAATTGAAAGCTCTATTACATCTGATGAGTCGAGGTCGATATCTTTCTTCCATGTTTTATATCCCAGAAGGCTTGCTGTCAGCGAAGCCTTGCCTTTAAGCTTAGTTGTAAATGAGAATGTTCCGTCTTCTTCGCTAAATACTCCATCAGGAGAATCGGAAATAAAGACAGTTACAGATGCAAGTGGTTTTTGGTCTTCATCCGATACTTTCCCTTTTATTACGGTCTTCTGCTGAGCGGGCAGGCAGGCGGCCAGTAATAGAAATATTGTAATCATGAAGTAACACATATTTTTCATCATATCCCTCTCTTAATATAAACTTCAGTTCCCTTGTTTAATTTTCTTCTCAACGTTCGGCAGGAGGATATTTTTAACCCAGTTATAGTCGGGTTGAACTCTGAGAGCCTTTATGTATGCAAACCGGGCCTGCTCATAGCTATCCTGTGCCTCCATTGAACGCCCGAACCAGACCAGCGATTCGGCGTAGCCCCAGCTTGGAAGAAGGGTAAATACCGTATCCTGCCTTTCAAATAGTGAAACTGCAGTCTTGAAATTATCTGCTGCATTTTTATAACTTCCTCCGAACATTTTCGGAGTATTGAAATTCATGCTGCCCCGGATGATATAGACCCGCGGATTCTCCGGGTTTATTTTACCTGCTTCATCCAGCAAGCCCCAGATTTTTGGTGAAAGGTATACTGCTGTCAGGGGTTTGGTAGCAATTTTCATCATATAAATTGCCGAAAGCAGGGTTTTACCCTCTGATGCCCAGTTCTTTTGCCTGGATAGTCTTTCGGCATTACTGACTGCTTTGTCAAAGTACATATCGAAGATCTTATCCCCGCCGTTACGGAGATTCATTTCAAAAAGCTTATAATCGATGTATGTCAGGTAGTAAAGTGAAGTATCATTATTTTTATCGGAATTACAGAAATTTTCAAATATCACTCTGGCCTGAAGCATCATATTTTCATCATAATTCATGTATGCCTTCTCAATCAGAAGTTTACCCTGTTTCATATTTATCTCCCGGGAACCGGTCTGGGCACTAAAGTTTGTGAAGAAAGAAAACATGAATGCCACTAATACTATTCTGAAACTATAACTAACCATTTCATACCTCCTAATTATTATATTAAAGTACTTTAAAAAACAAAGTAAACGGATAAAAAAAACGCTTACTTTTTGAGCATCTTTTCGAGCCTTTCAATATAGATTTCAAATGCCTTTATCCCTTTTTTCGAAAGGGTGTAGATGGTTTTGGGTTTCCGGTCGACAAATTCCTTCTTTACCAGGATATATCCTGCTTCTTCAAGCTTTCTCAGGTGAACGCTGAGATTACCATCTGTCGCGTTAACCTTTTCCTTAAGGAAGTTAAAATCGGCCTCATCGACGGAAATTAAAACCGCTACAATTGCCAGGCGTATTCTCGAATGAATAACATCATCGAGCTGCTGATAGTCAAAATCACTCACGACTTATATTGCCACTTCTTTTTTATATTTTCTAAACATTATGATTCCCGGTATTGTCTGAAAGAACAACATCATTAATGCCATTATTAAAAGAGAATGAATTCCGGGATAAAAGAACAAAACTATACCACCAGTCCACCATCCAAATGACAAATAGCTAAACCATCTGGATTCGAAAATATATCCGGTGATAAAATAAGCTATTCCAAGTACGACTGAAAGAACGGGACTAATAAACATGGGCTGAAATGCATTTGCAAGCGGGCCAACAAATCCGAGTATTGTCATTGCTATTCCGCTGGCCAGCCAGACCGAGGAGGCGACTCTTGTCGTGAATGTACGTGGCCGGTCAGTATAATATTTGGTCTTGTTAAAGAAGGAATAGGCCCAGCCTATTGAAACAAGTCCTAGCCAGATCCATAAATAATTGAAGAATACATGGTTAAGTATCAATATGTACATCAGCAGCATTCCAATAATTACGAGGATGCCCCAGAATATATAATCCATTCCGTTATAGGCCATTGTGCGCTTGCTGTCCTCAATTACCTTGCGGATATACTGAAGATCTTCCAGAGCTGTCTTATCGTCCATATTTACCTCGTTTGCAAAGTACTTTATAATTTAAAGTAAAAGTAGCATATTTCTCTTTTAATGTCAAGCCCTTATTGAAGTAAGTGTGGAATTCCCGGTGAATGCCGCAAATCAATGTACAAAGGGTATTACACTTGACATTAAGGGCAAAATGGGGATAATTAATTATTATGATCAATTGTATTATAATTGTCCGGGGCCAATAAATGAGAAGAAGAATATTCCTCTTTGTAATTTACTTATCTTTTTCTTGCCTGATTGATGCTCAGATAAATGACATTAAGGCAATAAAGAATAGTTATATTCAGTTAAGCGGCGAGCTGTTCCGTCAGGTGCAGCTATCAGGAATATTCAGGGATTCCAAGACTTTTGTTGATGCAGTTCCATTAAGCCATCCGGATCACATTAGAAAACTATATGATTCCCTGAACGCCACCACCGGATTTAATCTGAAGCAGTTCGTAAGTGCAAATTTTTCCATTCCTTCGGATAAGAAGGATACAATAAGGCTGCCTGAGGGGGAGTCCATGCAGAAGCACATTGAAACCCTGTGGCAGTATCTTGCGAGAGAGCCTGAAAAAGAGAGTAAATACAGCACCCTGATTACATTAAAATACGCATATGTTGTCCCGGGGGGACGTTTCAGGGAGATATATTATTGGGATAGTTTTTTTACAATGCTGGGCCTGCTGGCAGGCGGCAGGAATAAAGAGGCAGAGGATATGGTGCAGAACTTTGCCTATCTCATAGACAGCTACGGACTTATACCAAACGGCAACAGGATATATTATCTTACGCGTTCACAGCCGCCATTTTTTTCACTCATGGTTGATATGATATGCAGAACCAGGAATGATTACAAATGGGGATTAAATTTTATTGATCAGCTTCAGAAGGAATATATGTTCTGGATGAACGGGGCATCCGGCAGCCAGGTTTCAGCGGGAAATGCCGTAAGGGTAAATGATAACGTGTTAAACCGGTATTATGACTCTGATACAATACCACGGGAAGAATCCTTCAGGGAGGACTACCTGCAGGCAGAAAAAATTGCGGACTCATTGCGTCCCGAATTCTGCAGGAACATCAGGGCAGCGGCAGAATCGGGTTGGGATTTTTCAAGCCGGTGGTTCAGTGATGAAAAATCCATTAAGAAAATACAAACGCTGGAAATTCTGCCAGTGGATCTGAACTGCCTTTTATACTTCTTGGAAGACAGGCTCTCGCTGTTTTATAAGCTATTGGGCGATAATGATAAAAATAAATTTTACAGCATTAAAGCCGCCCAAAGAAGGGTGCAAATTAACAGGATATTCTGGAATGAGAAAGAGGGATATTACTTTGATTACAACTGGAAGACTAAACAATTGACAAAAACATACAGCCTGGCTGCGTGTTTCCCCTTGTACTTTGGCATTGCCTCCCAGGCACAGGCCGCGGGTGTAGCAAGAATGCTGAAGGAAAAATTTCTAATGCCCGGAGGGCTGATTACGACACTTAGTCAAACAGGACAGCAGTGGGATGCTCCAAACGGCTGGCCGCCGCTGCAGTGGATCGCAATTAAGGGATTAAGGGAATATGGATACGATTCCCTGGCTGATGAAATAAAAGGAAGGTGGATTAAGTTAAATGAGGATGTATATAAAAGAACCGGCCGAATGCTGGAAAAGTACAACGTGGAAAATCTGGAACTATTTGCTGGCGGAGGTGAATATCCCCTGCAGGATGGATTTGGCTGGACGAATGGTGTTGCAGCAGCCCTGTTGAAAAACTTTGACAAACAATATTTATTTATGAAATAAAAGGATCAGGCAGGTGTTCAGCGTCTTAAATATCCCTTAATGCAATAAATGAACCGTACTGAACATAAAAAAAATTATTCTTTTTTACGGAAATCAGGTAAATGATTAAATAAACCGGGATAAAAACATGTCCAGGCAAAAACTCTCAAAAATAAACGATATACTGATAAAAGAATATGGCAAGCCTCAACAGGAAAATCCCAATCCGGATCCTGTTGACATCCTTATAGCTACAATTCTTTCCCAGAATACAAATGATAGAAATTCCTATAAAGCATATCTGAATCTGAAGAATAAATTTCCCAGGTGGGAAGATGTTGCGGGGGCTGACCTTGAGGCAATAGATGAACCCATCGCCATAGCCGGTTTCAGCTTTCCAAAAGCAAAGGCCATAAAGGGCATCCTTAATTATCTGCTGGAAACGAATGGGGAGATTTCCCTGGACTACCTGAAAAACATGGGTGATGAGGAGGCGGTTAAAAGTCTCACCTCGCACAAAGGTATTGGAATCAAGACTGCCGATTGTGTAATGATGTTTGCCTTCCACAGGAATATTTGTCCTGTTGACAGGCATATATTCCGCATTCTTAACAGATTAGGAGTAATCAGGGCAACGACGCCGGAAAAGACTGCAATTGAGCTGAATAAAATGCTTCCTGAGGGGTCGGCACATTCCCTGCACGCAAATCTTATCAGATTCGGGCGCGAAATATGCAGGCAGACGCTTCCCAACTGTTCTATATGTCCTCTTTTAAAGCTATGTGAGTATGACAATAAGAACATGGCGGAAGTAGCTGATTACAAGGGAAGTACGTTCCTGTTACTGGATCATATTGGCTGAACTTGATATGGATAGATATCATTTGCGGAAAAGGGGCGGATATTTACCTATTATAAGCCAAATAATAGTCGTAACTTAAGTATCCGGAATTAGTCCGGAAATATGTTTTTATTTTTATAAAGGGTTCTAGTTTTGAGTACTAAATTATTTGTAGGTTCATTACCCTGGTCAATTAATGACAGGTCTTTGGAAGAAACATTTGAGAAATACGGAACAGTTGTTTCTGCAAAGGTAATAATGGACCGTGCGACCGGCCGGTCAAAAGGATTTGCTTTTGTTGAAATGGGAAATACCAATGAAGCTAAAGAAGCAATCAAAGGATTAAATAACTCTCAGTTAAACGGAAGAAGTATCGTAGTTAACGAAGCCAATGCGCGCAGTTAATAATAGATAGACGGTATTATCCAAAAAAGCGCCATTTACAGGCGCTTTTTGTTTTTTAAATCATAACCTGGTTAATAATTACTTCTTCCCATCATTTATAAGCTCCCATAAAAGGGTAAAATTCCGGTTTCTATAAATAAAACTGGCATCTAACCATAAAAATACCCAAATTACTCCTGGAAGGGCATTCCATGGGTCTCTATTTCAGGTTATTCTTCCCATTTCTTACTGATTACTGTGAAACAGGTATCAGCAAACCCTGACAATTTGGCAGCAAGTATGTTCCTGGAGCTGAGTTCGGTAACAGAGAAGTTATTTCTGAATAAAGCACTTGTTAAAGCAATTACCGGGACATTAAAGTATGCATGAATTAACTATTGCTCAAAACATTTTTGAAATAATCTGCAGCATCATTCCTGAACCAGAATATCACAAGATCGAAGTGGTCAAAATAAGGCTGGGGAAGTTAAGCAACGTTTCCCCCAGAGCCCTTCAGTATGGTTTTAATACGTTAAAAGAGGATGCCGGATTCGAAAATGTTACTCTGATAATTGAAGAAGAGCCTTTGCATTTGTTCTGCCGGGACTGCAACCAATCATTTATTTCTGATGATATTATATTCAGCTGTGTTTATTGCAAAGGAATCAATCTGGAAGTAACAGAAGGCGATATGCTTCAACTCAGCGAAATAATACTAACGGAGGAAGTATGAGCACTTTAACTATTGAGCGAAAGATCCTTGAAAAGAATGATAAGATAGCACAGGAATTGCGCGAGGAGTTTAAACAAAACAGGATCTTTGTCATGAACCTCATGAGTGCACCGGGGTCAGGAAAGACGAGTATAATTGAAAATATCACTCATTATTTCTCCGGCCATCTGCCAACAGCAGTTATTGCGGGAGACGTTCAGACTGATAATGATTCCAGAAGAATTGAAAGGTCAGGCATTCCGGTAATCCAGATCGTTACAAATGGTGAGTGCCATCTGGAAGCAAATCTGGTACGCGATGCATTCAGGCTCCTGCCGGTAAAAGATATGCGTCTCCTTATAATTGAAAATGTCGGGAACCTTATTTGTCCCGCAGGATTTGATCTTGGGGAGAGTATAAAGGCGGTCATATTAAGTGTTACGGAAGGGGAAGATAAACCTCTTAAATATCCCGCAATGTTCCGTAATGCATCACTTCTTATAATAAATAAGATCGATTTACTTCCGCACCTGAATTGCTCAATAGATGAAATCAGGCAAAACGCAACGACTATTAATCCATCACTTACAATTATTGAAACATCCTGCAAAACAGGGGAAGGAATCGGGGATTTATGCAACTGGATACAATTACAAATTAAATAAAAATGGTGCGGCGGCTTCAAATTTCGATATGCGGGGCTGTACAGGGAGTCGGGTTCAGGCCCTTTGTATTCAGGATTGCAAATGAACTGCATCTTGCCGGATATATACAAAATACCAGTTCAGGGATCCATATTGATGCTGAAGGCGAAAGTGATTCGTTGGAATCATTTTTATTGCGCATAAAAACTGAAAGTCCACACCTGGCAACCATAAGTAAAATTGAGTGTCTTGATAGTGATCCTGCCGGTTACTCCACTTTTATAATAAGACAAAGCTTAACGGGGAAGAATGCCTCGGCGCTAATTCTTCCGGATGTGGCTTTATGCAGGGACTGTTTGGAAGAAATGTTTGATAAAAACAACCGCCGGTATTTATATCCGTTCATCAACTGTACAAATTGCGGTCCCCGTTTTTCAATAATATATTCCCTTCCCTATGACCGTAAAAACACCTCGATGAGAGATTTTCATATGTGTGAAGAGTGTAGAAGTGAATATGAAGATCCATCTGACAGGAGATTCCATGCTCAACCGATTGCATGTCCTGAATGCGGGCCACATGTTGAACTGTGGGACGGGAAAGGAAGGACCATTGCTTCATATCATGAGTCAGTTCTTGCAGCAGTGCGGCTTCTCAGGCAGGGGAAAATAATTGCAGTAAAAGGGCTGGGCGGATTTCAGCTTATTACTGATGCCTGTAATGATGAAGTGATAAACCGGCTGCGTGAGAGAAAGCATCGTCCCAGAAAACCTTTTGCAGTGATGTTTCCTGATATTGAATCCATAAGAGAAGTATGCCTGGTATCGCGGCTTGAAGAAAAGGAGCTGCTCTCGGTTGAATCTCCCATTTTGCTGCTGCGAAAAAGAGATAATGCATTACAGGGACAAACCAGGGGAAAAAGGTATTTTAGCAGGCCAGACGTCTCAATATTTATTGCTCCAGATAACCCGTATCTGGGTATCATGCTTCCATACACACCGCTGCATCATCTGCTCATGAAAGAAACAGGCAATCCGTTATTAGTCACCAGCGGTAACATAACTGATGAGCCAATGTGCATTGATGAGTACGAGGCCCTGGAAAGGCTGAATGGGATAGCTGACTATTTTCTCATACATAACAGGCCCATTTTGCGGTATGTGGATGACTCTGTTGTTAGGGTAATATCTGATGGGATAATGATGCTGCGGTGTGCCAGGGGATATTCTCCTTTACCTCTAAAACTAACAGGACCCAGGGCTAACAAGACAATTTTAGCTGCCGGGGGCCAGTTGAAAAATTCAATAACAATAAATGTAAACGATAATGTTTTAATGAGCCAGTACATTGGTGACCTGATGAGCACGCAGGCAATGGAAAGTTTTCAGAGTGTAATAAGAGATTTTGAAAAATTCTATTCTTTAAGGCCTGAACTTGTGGCTTGTGACCTTCATCCGGATTATCTTTCAACAAAATATGCAGGAAGCAATAAAGACTTGTTTATGGTGCAGCATCATATTGCGCATATTGCATCCTGCAGAGCTGATAATCAGATCGAAGGCAGGGCTCTGGGAATATCATGGGACGGAACCGGTTATGGATCTGATGGAACGATCTGGGGTGGTGAGTTCTTTTTAACCGATGGGGTAAGGTATGATCATTTTGCACAGCTTAGAAAGTTCCCTCTACCCGGCGGAGAAACAGCAGTAAGAGATCCAAGGCGTTCAGCACTTGGGGTGGTATATGAGATTTATGGAAAGGAACTCTGGAAAAAGCAAATGAAATTGTTGAGCTATTTTTCAGAAAGAGAAATAGGTGTTCTGAAAAAAATGCTAGAGGGTAATATTAATTGTATTAAAACCTCAAGTATGGGAAGATTATTCGATGCAGCAGCAGCACTTACGGGAACCTCAATAATATCCACATACGAAGGTGAGGCTGCTTCGATGCTGGAATTTGCTGCTGATCAGGATGAACAGGGCTTTTATGGGTATAAAGTAGAAATAAAAGATAAACTTAATACAGTTGACTGGGGTATGCTGTTTGAAGAGATGCTGTCGGAATCAAGTAATAATATTTCGGCCTCAGTTATAGCGGCCAAATTTCATAATACACTCGTGGAAATTATCAATGCAGTAGCAGAGCTTTCAGGTGAGAATAAAATAATACTTACGGGTGGGTGTTTTCAGAACATATTTCTGCTTGAAAAAGCAATTAAAAGATTGCAGGCAAATGGCTATACAGTATACCGGCATAAAAGGGTTCCTCCGAATGATGGGGGCCTGTCGTTAGGTCAGATCGATTATGCAATAAAGCAGATACAAAATATAAAGTTGCGACGATATAAGTAAATATCAGGAGAACATATGTGTCTGGCAATCCCAGGAAAAATAATTTCATTTATAGAATCTGATTCATCTGCCCGGCTTGCAAATGTCAGCTTTGGCGGAATCATCAGGCAGGTTTCCCTGGATTTTCTGCCGGAAGCTGCCATCGGAGATTATGTCATGGTTCATGTTGGATTTGCAATAAGCATAGTAGATCAAAAGGAAGCCGAAACTACCCTGAGAATAATTCTGGAAGCTGAAAAAGGTTTGGATAAGGGTTTAAGATAATGCGTTACATTGATGAATACAGAAATGCTGATGCAGTAAGAATCCTTGCAGAAAAAATCAGTACCGCCTGCAGGGGGCAGTGGGCGATAATGGAAGTTTGCGGGGGACAAACAAACACAATTTTAAGATATGGGTTGGAGGAATTACTGCCGGATAAAATAAGGATAGTACATGGACCAGGGTGTCCGGTTTGTGTAACACCATTGGAAATAATAGACCGGGCGATAAGTATTTCGCGTGAAAAAAATATAATACTCGTCTCATACGGGGATATGCTGCGCGTTCCAGGTTCTGAGGGGGATCTTTTATCGGCAAAGGCAGAAGGTGCTGATGTGCGGATTATTTATTCACCTCTGGATGCGCTGAAAATCGCCAAAAATGAAAAAGATAAGAAGGTCGTATTCTTTGCCGTTGGATTTGAAACAACTGCTCCGGCAAATGCTCAGGCTGTTATTTGGGCCTTGGAAAAGAAAATAAACAATTTCTTCATGCTTTGTTCGCACATGCTGGTCCTGCCTGCTGTAGATATGATTCTTTCTTCAACAGAATCCCGGATTCAGGGCATACTGGCTCCCGGGCATGTATGCACGGTCGCAGGCTATGAAGGTTTCATAAAGCTTTCGGAAAAGCATCACGTCCCTATTGCCGTAACCGGATTTGAGCCTGTAGATATCCTGCAGGGTATTCTGTACGTTACAGAGATGCTGGAGAAGAAAGAGTATAGAGTCATAAATCAATATTCCCGCTCGGTAAAACGCTTCGGGAACACGCAAACGCGTAAGATAATAGAACGGGTTTATGAAATAACTGACAGGAACTGGAGGGGAATTGGAGTAATACCGAAGAGCGGGTTAAAGATGAAAGATGAATTCAGGGAGTTTGATGCTGAAAGAGTATTTAAAATAGAAATGCAAACTTCCAGAGAATCTGCAGGTTGCATTGCAGGTGAGGTGCTGCGCGGAGTGAAAAAGCCTTTTGAATGCAAACTATTCGGCAGTGTGTGTGTGCCCGCAAGGCCATCGGGAGCCCCGATGGTATCTTCCGAAGGTACCTGTGCAGCTTATTACAGAAATAAAAAATACATAAGAGCACAGACATGAATAATGTAAGAGACTCTGTGGACAAATTGGCAGCTGCGTGTCCGGTTCCCAAATCGGAATATGACAGGATACTTCTTGCCCATGGCGGCGGAGGTCTGTTAAGCCATGATCTGATTAATAAAATATTTATTAGTCAGTTTGACAATGAACTGCTGAATCAGCAACATGATGGCGCTGTTTTTGAACAGGATGGAATTCATTATGCTTTTACTACTGATTCATATGTGGTTCAGCCGGTCTTCTTTCCAGGGGGAGATATCGGCTGTCTGGCCATTAATGGAACGGTAAATGATCTGGCAATGTGTGGAGCACGACCACTTTATGTTTCTGCGGGGTTTATTCTTGAGGAGGGATTCTGTGTAGATGACTTGTTGAAAATAGCCCGTTCAATGAAGACGGCGGCAGAAATTGCTGGTGTGGAGATTGTTACCGGAGATACTAAGGTTGTTGAGCGCGGGAAGGGGGATAAAATATATATAAATACTTCGGGTATTGGGGTTGTAGCAATGGGGGTAAACATATCGCCCCGCAACTGCTGTCCCGGAGACGCAATAATTCTCAGCGGAAGTATTGCTGAACATGGTATAGCTGTGCTTTCAGCAAGGGAAGGGCTGGAATTCGGGACTACGATCAAAAGCGATACTGTTGCATTAAATGACCTGGTTGCTGAGGTATTAAATATTTCAAGGAATATTCATGTGTTGAGAGATCCTACCAGAGGAGGAGTTGCGAGTTCATTAAATGAAATTGCTCAGACTGCTAAACTGGGGATTGAAATTGAAGAAAGCAGGATACCGGTAAAAGAAGAAGTTAAGGCGGCATGTGAGCTGCTGGGATTTGATTCTTTGTACGTTGCAAATGAAGGAAAAGCCATTGTATTTGTCAGTGCAGAGGATGCCGGGAAAGTATTATCCGGAATGCGTTCGCATAAACTTGGAGCCGAAGCACAAATAATCGGAAGGGTTGTAGATGCCCATCCGGGAATTGTGGTAATGAAAAATGCAATTGGCACGAGCAGAATTATTGACATGCTTTCGGGCAATCTACTGCCGAGAATATGCTGAAAATGATTAGCCGGCTTTCTATTCGAACAGAAATAACTTCCTGATTTCTTCTTCGCTTTCAGTGACAGATTCCTCCTGCTGATAAGGGATGGAAACCGTGAAAGTACTTCCTACTCCAGGTATGCTATGAACCCTTACTGTACCTCCATTCTGCTTAACAATTTCATTTACAATATTCAAACCTAACCCGGTGCCGAACTTCTCGATCTGTCTGGCCTGTTTACTTCTGTAGAATTCGTTAAATATTTTAGCCATTTCATCTTCTTCGATCCCAATTCCGGTATCAGTGACTGAAAATCCAAAGCTGTCAATTTTCAGGAAGGGTTCAACTGTAACGCTGCCTCCGCTTAGTGTATACCTTAATGCATTATTCAGCAGGTTATTAATGACCCTTTCCATTCCGGATTTGTCAATTTCAACTTCTCTGTGTTTGGAGATATTTACAAACTGAAGGTTTATTGATTTTAGTCTTGCATAAGGTCTTTGCAGTTCCACGTTTTCTTTCAGCCAGCTGACAAATTCGATATATTCCCTGCGAATTTCTTCGACACCCAGGTTGTACTGTGTAATGATTATTAGTTCTTTTATCATGTTCAGTACCTGTGCAGAGCGTATTTCTGCGCGGGATAACATCTCTTTTATTTCAGAATTAAGAGTATTCCCATAGAGATCAATAGCAACGTCCAGTGTGCTTTTAATTGCCGTAAGCGGGGCTTTCATTTCATGAGCGGCAAACCGGTAGGCTTTATTTCTATCCTCAATCGATTTCTCAAGCTGAATATTCTTCTGGTCAATTATGGCTTTCAGAGAGCGGTAGCGCTGCATAAAATTGTTGATAATATATACGCCAACGAAATTAACAAGATAAAATGCAATAATTGATATTATCAATCTTGAAAATGAAATTGGAGCAGCCTCCAGTTTATAGTTTTCAATGAATCCAAAATATTCAGCCACTGCCCAGGCAGTCAAAAGGCCTGCCGAGACAATTGCATTACAGAAGGGGACCAGCCTGCCAGGAAATATTATTCCTGAAAGTATGCTCGGAACTAAATAAAGGAAATAAAAAGGGTTGTCGATGCCGCCTGAATAATGGATAAGGAAAGATAATATCACCAGATCAGTAATGATCTGAATTTCAGCATATATAAATTCAAAGACCTCATTTATCAGGGGCAGATATCTGTACAAAAAAAAGAACAGGAGATTAAGCAAAAGCATAATGCTGGTAATATATACAATAGAGCTGTAGGATATTTTATAGAAATACAATTCCTGGCTTACAGGAATGGAAGAGAGCACTCCTAATATTGCGATCCAGCGCAGATTAATATGCCAGCCAAGCCTTGCCCTGAGGTCTTCAATATTGTAGAAATTAAGAGTAAAATATGAAGGGAGCAAATTTTTCATTTTCTTTACTCTGAAATGTAAATTAAGCGATTAGCAGGATTTTTTATTTGTGAACATTCAAAAAAATATCCCCAGTCATTTATTTAGGAAAAACCCATCAATAAATTCCAAAGTGCTATGGGAAATAGTGTCGCCAAATTTATTAGATTTAATACTTATTCCGAGAAACCTGATTGCAACCTGCTTATTGAGTCTCAGGTATCTGGCAATAAGGCTTAGTGAGAAGGAATGGGTGCTTATGCCGATTTTATCAATCTGTTCCTCATTAAGCCAGGTAATACAATCTTTCTCATTACCAGGCATGAAGGCATCTATAAAAATTACTGCAGAGGTATGAAACGACAATATCTCATTAAGATGATTTTCAGGGTTTGTCTGTGCATAGATAAAGTTAGAATCCATAAATTCTGCTCTGGTTTTCAATTTGTCCAGGAATACCAATCCTGCCGAATCATCTCCCCGGTACAGATTGCCTAGTCCGACAAAGACAATCTCTTCCGGTCTATAGATGCTTAATTCAGTCCTGAAATCCTTAAAATTCATCTGCTACCACGATTTTGTGCCGGCATTTAGGACACACTTCTTTAATATAATCTTCCCTTCTCAGGCGGGTTTTAGGTTTTAAGGAATCGACCTCAGAGAAAAGCCGCTGAGTTTCGAGCAAAAAATTGGGATGGCTGTATGCCTTTGCACCCAGCCTGTCGCGCACCCACATCAAATGATCTCTGCATGCAATTATTTCTCCGCAGCAGTCGCACAATACAAGCTCTTTGGTAACGGCTTCGAATGCTTCGGCAGAATGCAGTGTAGTCGCAAGAACGGCGTATTCATCTGTCTGCCTGACTCCCTTTTCTGTAATGCAATTTTCCTGACATTGGCCACACTGGATGCAGGAGAAATAATTGATGCGGAGTGTCCTTGTAGTATTGACCCTGTCATCGGATACTTCAATTGCACCCGCAGGACAAACCTGCGCACAGGCTCCACAGCCTACACAATATTTTGAGTTAAATCTGGGAAACCCCCGGTATTCTTTTTGTGGAATGAAAGGTTCAGCAGGAAATCTTGTCGTATAGGGAGCCGAGAACAAGGAACTCAGAGCCTCTTTTATTTCGCGTAATTTGGGTAAATACATTCTTTTCTCCATCCATTATTCTACTCAGATTCTGAATCTGCGGGTTAACCATGGACACAGTAATATGGCAATGACCAGATGCAATGCTAAATAGCAGCATCAGTATTGCAGTTAGAAATCTACTGTTCGGATTTTACTTCATTGTTGTCCTCATTAAGCACGGTTTCTTCCCTGAATTCATTGTCATCCTTGTATGCATCCATAACAGAATTCCGGCACAAGGATATTCCCGACCTGTGAGCTGCGCGCGAAATTGCATGAGCGGCAACGGGAGAAGTAAGGAAGATAAATACTATTCCAAGCAGGCATTTGAATCCGAAGCTGCTAAATCCCTGTATTAGAAATATGCCAAACAGAATTCCGGCAGAGCCAAAGGTTACGCACTTTGTGGCTGCCTGCAGCCTGTTATAAACATCCGGCAGACGCACCAATCCCAGTACGCCAAGAAAATCGAATGTGATGCCAATGAAAATAAAAATCATCCCGACGGTCTCATTAATCATCTAGCTGCCTCCCTTCCAGAATTTTTGCATACGCTATTGAGGCCACAAAGCTCATAAGTGCCCAGATCAACCCAATATCCATAAAAAAAGATTCCTTATAATAGAGTCCTACCAGAGCAAGTATACCAATTGTGAGCACGCCAAAAATATCTACTGATATAATTCTGTCAGCCGAAGTAGGGCCAAAGATCACCCTGTATAGAATAAAAACGGCTGAGAACAGAGAAACATTGATCAACTTAAAAACTACGGCACCATGATAAACGAAAAAATTAAAGAATATAAATACCGCTATTAATATAAGTCCAACGGACCACCTGATTGCTTTCCAGAGGTTTGCATTCATTCGAATACCTCCTTCAGAATATTCTCAAATATGACTGAAATATTTTCCGTATTTTCATTGACGTCATACGGATTACGGGATTTAATATCTATCCAGTGTATATAGAGCTCATTTTTCTCAGGATTGATGTCCACGGTCATTGTTCCGGGAGTCAGTGTAATAGAGTCGGCAAGTATGGTACGGGCTGAATCCTTTGTGAGGTGTGTCCTGATCTTTACAATCCCGGGATTTACCGGCAGCAGCGGGTGTATTACAATATATGCAACGTGAAGATTAGCTTTGATCATTTCCCAAGTAAAGACGGTGAAGTATCTGATGAAATATATGATCCTGAGCAACAGCGGTCTTGATTTTACCGTTGTTACAAGGAAATGGCCTGCAACCAGACTTACAATGAAAGAGATAATGATTCCGGCAATAATCTCCTGTATATCACTAAAGCTTGTCAGGGCCATCCAGCATAGCAGAGATAATATAAATACAGTATAATGGCTAGTTGTTCTTATTTTCATGATATCCCCATATGTACAGTTTTACTTTCCTGTTACAAGGTTCACATAACCAGTTTTATTTAATATTGAGTCGACAACCGGGTCCAGCATAATTTCCCTGATGCCAGGCATAATCATAAGGCTGGTGGCAATGCAGAGTACTGCCAGGACTATCATTGCTGTATTCATGCGCCAGCCGGCCTTTGTTGCAATGCTTTCTATTAGCAGGTCACCGCGGAAACCGTATTTCTGTACTTTCATAAAGGAGGCCAGAGTAAGAAGGCTGCCAATAACAGCAAATAATGCATAAAGCGGATACCCGGCCTGAATTGCAGCGATAATGATGATCAGTTTGCTAAAGAAGCCATTAAATGGCGGGATACCGGAAATTGAAAGTGAGGCAATCATAGACGTCTGGGATGCAACGGGCAGGAGTTTTGTAATATTGCCCATTTTCTTCAGATCACGCGTGCCCAGTGCAATTTCGATGGCTCCGG
>JBLMZM010000114.1:0-5058 GCA_050258815.1 Ignavibacteriales bacterium | reverse complement strand
ATTTATATTTCAGACGACAGCCATTCCAAGATCATTGTCTTTGATAAAGACATGAAAATTACGGGTTCAATTGGCAGGTACGGAAATGGGCCAGATGAATTTCCCAATGCACCATATTTATCTAAGAAGTCAGATGCTCTTGTAGTATGGAGCAGAGCCAGAAGCAAATATATATTGTATAATGAGAGAAATGAGAAAATAAAAGAGATACTGCTGGATCCTCAGTATTATTATACCGTAACAGAACCCGTCTTTATCAATAATAAAATAGTTATTGCCGCATCAAAAACAGCGATAAGGGACTTAAAGAAACAACTGAATGATGATTTCACTACTGCATTAATTGCAAATGACAACGGCTATATAGAAAAAAGGTTTGACAGACTGCTAAGTGATTACATGAAGAACTCCGACCTTACTTTTTATAATTTAAGTACAACCGCTGATGTAATTGAAGGATTTAACAATACAATCTTTGTGCATCAGGAGGCTACGTATAAATTAAAACAATACGATAAAGATGGGAATTATATCAGGACGCTTGAGTACAAACCAAGATATTATGTCGGTCCGCCTGAACTTAAATTAGGTAATGAGCCTCAGGATATGGATGCTATTTATGAAAAATACTATACTAAGCAAACATATTTCAGTAAGCTTGTTTACGACAAAAAATCAGATTTGATATACATGAATTACAGAACGCTCCACAGATACCAGTATCAGACACGATCATTCCTGGATGCCGATAATAACCTTTTGGTTTTCAACAACAAAGATGAGGTGATCTACGACGAAAAAATAGAAGGTTATCTTGTGTCAGTAGACAATGGTTACGCTTATTTTCTAAATGAAGAATCGCCCCAAAGAATTGTAATATTAAAATACAAGATAGAGATGTAGTATGAAGAAATCGAGGTCTGTATACGACAGTTATTATATTGGCTTCATTATTAGCATTATTGTCAGTGATGTATTTCCAGAATAGCAGCCAGCTAATCAAAACAAATGATGCAGGTAATTTACAGAAAGCTATGGAAAATTATTAAATCGCAAAATCAAAACTTGAAGGGAAATATTTGTGGGAAACAGGTCTTTTAACAAGAAAGGATGTACAGTCTGTTACTTCAAGAATGAAATCACCCCAAATATATACCATTAAGGGACGGTGTATTAGTAATAAATAAATATGTTTCCCTAAGTGAATACATGAACCCGGGCTTTTAAAACGGTTTTTATAGATTAATGCAGGACTGTCATTATTTAGTAAAACAGGACTTATAAAGCTTAATGTCTATTGCATCATTATCAATTCGCCGACCGGTCACTGTAACCGTAATGTTTATTGCAGTTGGTCTTCTTGGATTATTCGCATTTGAAAGAATAGGCGTGAATTTACTTCCAAATGTCAGCATCCCACATCTAATGGTCAAAACAACTTATTTAAATGCCCTGCCGGAAGAAGTAGAAAAACAGATCACAGAACCGTTGGAAAGTGCAGTTGGTACCGTTTCGGGCGTCAGGAAAATAACATCGGTATCAAAGGACGGAATATCTGTAATCTCAGTTGATTTTGAATGGGGAACAGATATGAAGCTGGCTCTGCTCTCACTACGGGAAAAACTGGATAACATGAGTTTTGCTTTACCCAGGGAAGCCGGGAGACCAACCATCATAAGGCTGGATCCGTCAGCGGCACCAATAATGACAATCGTACTTACTCCCACAAAAAAAACAGGGACCGTAAATAAACCCGGCATAAGACATCAGAATGTGGCTGACTATAATAACCCGCCAAAAAGAAGTCAGTTCATTGATCATACATCAGACCCAGAGGAAATTCAGGACCTGATTAATTTAAAAGAAGCAGGCCGGGTCTTGTTCAAAAGAAGATTCGAACAGGTTGAAGGGGTGGCCCAGGCCGTAATTACCGGAGGGTTGGAAAGGGAAGTACTCGTCAAAGCTGATCCGGTGAAGCTGAATGCCTTTGATATTACCTTTAACGACATAAATAATGCCCTTAGAAGATCAAACCTTAATATGCCTGCCGGCTCAATAATGAAAGGACTTTTTCGTTATTCACTCAGAACCCTCGGTGAATACAGATCAGTCTATGACATTCAGAAAACCGTCATTAAAAAGAATGATGATGGCAGTGCAATACTAATTCAGGACGTTGCAGAAGTAATCGAAAACTTTAAGGAACGGGAAGGAATAACCCGTTATAATGGAAATGAAAGTGTGGGTATTTTAATATATAAACAGCCGGAAGCAAATACCATCACGATATCAAATAAGATCAATGACGTAATCAGATTCATGGAAAAAGAGTACCCGGATTATCATTTATCTGTTTTGAATGACCAGTCAGGATTTATTGAGAATGCTATCGGCAACGTCAGACAGGAAATATATTATGGCGGGATACTAGCAATAATTGTACTGTTCTTTTTTCTGGCTGATATCAGACACATACTTATTATTGGTATTACCATACCAATATCCCTTATTATGACAATACTTCTTCTTTTCCTGTTTGATATAAATTTTAATATTATATCGCTCGGGGGACTTGCAGTCGGGGTTGGTATGCTGCTGGATAACGCAATTATTGTAATTGAGAACAATACCAGGTATAAGGAATCAGGATTAAATAACAGGCTTGCCGTTAAAAAAGGTACAGAAGAAGTAACAATGCCCATAGTTACTTCTACTCTGACTACGATTGCTGTTTTTCTTCCACTGGTTTTTGTAAAAGGAGTTGTTAGTGAATTATTCAGAGATCAGTCCCTTGCAATAGCATTTTCATTAAGTACGTCAATATTAACTGCACTGACAATTGTTCCAATGCTTGAAAGCAGGGAAAGTTTCAGCATTATCAAGGACCCTGATAAATATTCCCGGGGCTTTTTGGAAATACGTCTTCCTGAGTGTGATGGATATATCAGTAAAATTTTTGCGTGGTTCCTGTTCCCGTTTATACTATTCATAAGGGTCTCAGCTTATTTACTGATCTTAATTTATTTAAAAGCAGGGAGCTTGATAAAACCTGCAATACAGAAAACATTCAACCATTCTGATAGAACACTGGCATATCTGATTGAGAAATATGAACTATTGCTTGGCTGGGCGCTGAGGAACAGGAAGACAGTTCTGCTCGTTACTGCAGGGTTACTCCTGATTACCGTTCTGGCATTTCTTAATATGAAGAAGGAATTCATACCGGATGGAGCTGCCGAAGAGTTTACTATTGATCTTGAATACCCATCGGGCACTTCACTGAAAGGGAATGCAGATCTTACCTCAAAGGTTGAAGAAGCAGTTATGCATTTGCCATATGTAAATACAGTTGTTTCCAACATAGGAAGAGTAAATGAATATGACTTTATGAATAAAGAACAGATCAGCATAAATAAGGCAAACCTGATCGTGAAACTTGATTCATATAAATATTACGATGGAGTTCACGAAGCCCTGCGAAGGATCCTCTCCCGCATAAAAGGCATAAAATATTCTTTCAGGAAAATACAGACTTCATATTCAATGATAATTAACCCTTCGGATGATGATATAGCCATTAAAATTAAAAATAAGGATCTTGATAAAGCCTTCAATAAGGCAGAAATATTAGCAGGTAAGCTAAAAAGTATTAATGGTCTGAAAGAGATTAGAATAGGACAGGAAAGAGGGACTCCTGAATACTCAATCACAATTGACAGGGAAAAGTGTCTTGCTTATGGTGTGGATGTCGGCTCTGTAGCCGATCAGATATCCAGCCTGGTCAAGGGAAGTGTTTCGGTCTATTTTTCGGATTTCGATAAAAAAGTAGGCATTAACTTAAGAACGCCTGAGTATGAACGTGCAGATCTTGATGATGTGCTTATGAACTATGTTCAAAATGGAAAATCAAGGATCCAGATAAAAGATTTGGTTGATTATCAATTTGGATATAATTACAACGAGATATGGAGAGAAGACCAGGAAAGAACTTTATATATTTATGCATCACTGGGAGAGATGGGATTTGAAGATGCAATAAAGCAAATTGACAATACGATTAAAAAATTACCCCGGGCCAATGGAGAGGCGGTTTTGGCAGGCGGCGTAAATGAAGAAATTACAAGCGCATTTTCTGCCCTGTATGCTGCTCTGATCATATCTGTATTATTGATGTTTATGGTACTTGCAGCAGAATTTGAATCAGTTGTTTTTCCATTTGTAATATTATTTTCTGTTCCGCTTGGTTTGATTGGTGGAATATTACTTTTGTATATATTCGGGGAAAGTATAAGTGTAATTTCAATAATGGGTTTGATCATTCTTGTAGGTATTGCAGATAATGATGCAGTTGTAAAGGTTGAATTTATTATGAGAAAACGGGAAGAAGGTTTGCCGCTGCACCAGGCAATATTAGCTGCCGGCAAAGACAGATTCAGGCCAATTGTTATGAACAGCTTTACTGTAATATTTGGTATGGTCCCGATGATGGTAGGAATAGGTGCCGCAACTCAATTGCGTGTATCTCTTTCACTTGCTGTAATTGGAGGACTGATATCATCTACTTTTTTAACTCTAGTTATTATCCCCGTCCTTTATACCTATGCCGAAGCCCTATCCAGAAGGAATTTTAATAATCACAATAAATAATTGTTCAAACAGAATAGTGTTATCATTATAAAAGTATAAGACTTATATCAAAGTGTAAAACAATTGTCCCCTGGAGCAAATTATGAGAATTAATAATTGGATAATCACGTTAATAGGAGTGACTGTATTTGGAGCATTTGCCTGGGCTATTATTCCCGGTAATAATAAAGAGGATATTAAAGATGATTCCAAAATAAACTTTGATAAGCTTGATGAAGTGGTTTTCGATGTAAGGGCAACACCTGCAAACAGAGGCAATCTGATTTTATATATAAATGCGAATGGTACCGTCCGTGCAAATGAAGAGTTGGAAATTACCGCAAATATAAATGGTATTATAAAGGACCTGAGTTTGTACGAGGGGAAAAATGTAAAAAGCGGCGATTTCCTGCTTGGTCTTGATGACAGAGA
>JBLMZM010000113.1:0-4969 GCA_050258815.1 Ignavibacteriales bacterium | reverse complement strand
ATTTATGAGAATAATATACTTGATGAAAATTAATGCCAGCCATGGGTATTACTACTACCATTTTAAAGCACTGAAAAGCAGAGAATATTTCCAAAAGTAAGTTATTTGGCTTAAATTCCGGTTCCCCCCTTTATAATATTAATGACCATGCATTCGTTACCTTAAATACTCAGATTTGTTGCCCAAAATAAAATCTATTTATAGTTCAAAGGTGCTGGACATGAACAAAGCCAAATTCTTTCCTTTACTATCTTTCCTGATTTTCTTAGTTTTTAACACTAATTATTCTTTTGCTCAAACAACTGATGCGGGAAAAGTATTCTCAAAAATTGAGGCGGACAGACTATTTTGTCCTGTCAATTACTTAGATAAAATTCCGGTTTCTGTTCTAGAATCCCTGCTTGGCAAATGTGGGGATATTATGATGTTCAGCAAAGAGCAGAGCACTTCAACAAGTATTGAAAGCAGGGAGAGTGTTATGTCGGTTACTGATGGAGACTACACTATGGAGAAGTCTATTGTGTGTCCCCCTGATTGTCCGACAGATCCTCTTCCATAGATGCTGAGGCAATGAGTTTATCAAATATTTTATTACAAATTTCTGTTTTAATTTGGCTATTCCCGCCCCTGAAACAGTTTAGGGGCAGGTATTTTTTCTATTTTTTGTTCCTTGCGGTATCTGATCCCATAGCATTGCTTTTAGTTTCTTTTAAGCTTACTAACCTGCCTCTGTATGTGGTACTTGACCTTCTGTCTTTAATCTCATTGTGGAAACCCGAACTACTAAGTAAAAAGATCTCGTACTTGATTATTCCGGTAATGATCGTCTATTATATTGCCGGGATAACTCATTATACATTTATATTCTGCTTTTTAATTTTGCTGCATATAATAATCATTTACTTAATAATTAGAATAGCTGTTGCGGATATTATAGAAAAAAACCGGCTAAAATATTTCTATTTTGCAATCCTTCTTTATGAGTTAACTGTCATATTAAAGTTTGCCTTTCTTCTGGCAAATATTAAAACCGGACTAATCTTTTTCTATTCGACAACTGCATTTGAGACAATGCTGGCCCTGTTTTTCATCCTTGTAAACGAAAACACAAAATTAGCCTTCCGTATAAAGTAATGAATTAGAATATCCCCGGGCAGATGCCCGGTAAAACAGGTATATAAGGCATTCCCATCCTGGGATTTTGCCCAATTATTTTTCCTGAACATTAACGGTAGTATTATTACCCATACTTTTCACTGTTTTTCTTTCCATGATTTACATTTCGTGAAAAACATCATTCTGTAACCCCAGTAATAATAAGAATTTAGCGGAATATCCTTTTGCAGATAGAAAATATGGTATTATTACTACTGCGCTTTTTTATTCAGGTAAATATATTACGTCCCCAATAATAAAAATAGAATCTCAAAACTCTGAATCTACAAATCAAAAATTGTTCAGAGATTGAATGCTGTGAGTAAGAATAACGGAGCTTCAAATTGTTTGGCACTCAATTAATAAAATTTAATCCTTTTTAAAGTATTTTCATGGGACCAGGGTGAAGCTGACTGGAAGTGTTATTGTCTTCTCAAAGCCAAATGCCTGCAAACACAAAACCGGTATATCTATAATAATTCTTATGCGTATTATCTTAAAAATAATTGTGCTGCACCTTTTGTTCTGCGGCCTTTCGGTGTCACAGAGTCAATCTGGAAAGCTGCAAGGTTTTGTTGCCGACAGGAAAACATCCTTAAAACTGCCGGATGTAAATATTATAATTTCAGGCAGCGGGAAGGGTATTTCGACAAACCTGCGTGGATATTTTGAAATTGAGCTGCCCGGCGGCAATTATACCGTTCAGGCCAGGATGATGGGATATGAACCGGTTGAGAAGATGTGTACAATACTTCCGAATGAAAAGACGAGCCTGTTTTTTGAACTTGACCAGGCATCAATAAAGACCGAAGAGGTGTCCGTAATAAGCTCAAAATATGAGGACATTAAAAGCAAGGGATATGAACTGCAGCCCGGGGATCTCAAAAATATTCCTCAGTTCGGTGAAGCCGACCCTTTCCGGGCCTTGTTTGCCCTGCCGGGAGTAACCTCAATAAACGATATCAGCAATCAGCTTTATGTAAGAGGCGGAAATTTTGATGAGACAATGGTCTCGCTTGACGGGGTTCCTGTATATAATACCTACCATCTTGGCGGAATTTTCTCCAGTATTAACAGCGACATTATCAGCAAAGAGAAGATCTATCTTTCAAATTATCCCTTATCTGCCGGAGGAAGTTTATCCGGCATTCTTGATCTTACAACCAAAACAGGCAGAAGCGATGAATACAGAACGTCTGCCTCCATTGGCTTAATATCCTCCAGGGCCTGCGTGGAAGGCCCTTTGATAAAAGGAACCTTTACCGCAGCAGCAAGAAGGACATACCTTGATGCACTTAATCTTATTTCAAACCGCGCGATACCTTATTATTTTTATGATGGTTATACCAAATATTCGCTTCCTATCAATGGAAAAAACCTTTTCAGCGCCAGTGCTTTTTATTCGAAAGACGTTTTGCTGCTTGGTTTTAACTCGAAAAATGAAAATGTGTCGCCTTACTGGGGAAATCTGCTGTTGAATACGCAGTGGACACACCTTTTAAGCGGCACGGGTTCAATTAACGTAAAACTATTCCTGAGTAATTTTTTTATGGGGAGCAAAAATGAAAACAGTGCGGTCTTTTTCGACAATCTGATTTCCGATCTGACACTGAAAACAGACTATGAGCTCAATGAAAAAGAGCATGAATTTAAGGCCGGAGCTGAATATAAGGTCCAAAAACTAAGTTATGCCTGGAATATAGGATCTTCAGGTCTGAGGGACTATATCAATCCTCCCGAGGAAGCATTCTTTGACTACGCTCCAAATCCATTTAAGTATAATGCCTCGGAAAACACCATTAACTTTTATGCAACTGATGAGATAAAGATTAAAGAAAACTTCCTTCTCAGGCTCGGCCTTAGAGGAAGCTATCTCGGGAAAATGGATCACTTCTTCCCTTCTTTTTCTGCAGGAACTGACTATAAGCTCTCCGGAAAGTTGACACTAAGCATTAACTACGGCAGATATTACCAGTTTCTTTATACAATAAAGGATAACAGGCCTGAGAGCATCTATGCACCCTTTGCTGTTTACTTCCTCTCAGATTCAAAAAACAGTACTTCCAGCTCTGACCATTATTCGGCAGGGATAAATATTACAGGCATGCCCTTAGAGACAGAACTTGATATAGAGGCATATTATAAATCGAGGGCTAACCTGGCCTCATCATACAACGACTATCCAAGGTACAGATTCGAAAAAGGGTATGCCTCCGGAATGGATTTACTTCTTAAAAAGGAAAAAGGAACTCTTAGCGGATGGATAGGATATTCTTTCGGCAGATCTGTAAAGAATGGCGATGAATACAGCTATTACGCAAATTACGACAGAAGGCACACCGTAAAGATACTACTAAACTGCCAGCTGTCTGAAAAGTGGAAATTAAGCGCTTTCTGGACATACGCCTCGGGAACCCCTTATACGGATATAATCGGGAAGTACCTGGGAGGATATGATGAAAGGATAGGCATATCCGACAGTTATATAAATAGTTGGGGAAGTCCTATTGTATGGCGGCCTATCGACGGGCCAAAGAATCAAATGAGAACAGAAGACCACCACAGGCTGGATCTTGGCATTACAGGTTCATTCATATGGGGCGGTTTCCTTGTAAGCCCTTATCTCCAGGTGCTGAATGCATACAATAACCCGAACTATGTTGTTGTCAGCCCAAATTTGCAGGAAGGCGGAAGCAGTGACACGGTAAAGTTTCAGAACTCGTTTATAATACCAACATTAGGGGTAGGAATTGAATTTTAGAGGAATTTTAGCCGTTGCATTTCTGACAGCATCACTTTTGATCTTCGGTTGTGAGTCGCCCATTGAGCAGGCGGCGGAGCCAGAAAAGATGAGCATAACGGGACTTTTAAGGGCCGGGTCAGATGAGCCCCAGATAATCAGTGTATTCAAGACCTCCCAGCTTGGCGACGAAAACCTGAAGGATAATTTTGTTTCAAATGCGGTGGTTTATCTGACCGATTCACTTGGATACTCATCGCGGTATGTGCTGACTGATAATGTAAGCTACGGGAAAGGATATAAGAATCCTGGCAAAACAGATTTTGCTCCCGGAAGAAAGTATTATCTGAATGTGGAAACTCCCTTTGGCAAGGCACAGGGTGAAACGTGTTTTCCGGGTGATTTTGAAATTACAAGCCACAAAAACTCAGATACAATTATGGTTCCGGAAAATCAGCTCGTAAATCTTGAACTTAGATGGACAAAAAGTGAGGGCTCCTGCGGATATTATGTAAATGTGAGCAGTATTCTGATAGTAGAAAGCAGCGATGGGAGCTCACGGAATAACTACGGGGGAGGTAACATTTTTACAACTGAGGATAACCGCCTGAGCATACCTGTTTATAAAAGCGCATACGGAAAGGGAAGGATTATCAAAAGCGAAGAACTGATAACAATAACAGCATACGATAAAAACTTCAGGGCACATCACTACGAATCAAATAACAGTGCCGGAGTAAAAGGAGCTTACGGCTATTTTGCTTCAGCTGTCTGTAAAACCATAAAATTAATTATTAAATAATAATTAAATGGCATGGATAAAATATACTTTTGAGCTAATGCCTGCTTGTAATGGTCATCGGTTTCATGGTATCCGTTGTAAGATGCTCCAAAGAATCCCTCGCATAAGATCATTCATATAAGTTAATAAAAAAAGAGCGCCTCAAAGGGCGCTCTTTTTTTTCTCATTTCCCCACTCTGAATTTATGCGTCAATTAAAATTTGGAAAATTGACGAAAATAAAGCGTTTATAAATACGCATTCATAGAGTCCACCTCTGGTGGACGAAACCTT
>JBLMZM010000112.1:0-10440 GCA_050258815.1 Ignavibacteriales bacterium | reverse complement strand
GAAGGGAAAACATTGGCTGAATTTGATTTGAAGAATAAAAAATGTAAAGTGATAAAATTAATAACATATACTAAAAACAATGAAGTGCTAAATAATGAAACATATGAAGAAAGTAAATGGGATTATGTAATTCCAGATTCTATTTATGATTCTATTTTGAATTATTTAATAAAACATATAGATAACATTTAATTGGCTTTTCCCAGATTTTTATCTTATTGACTTTTTTTAAAAATTTAAATAGGTTGGATTTAGAAACAAAAAAAGCCATAAACAAATAAGATTTTGATACTGAATAAACCCGCTTGAGTTTATAGGAAATGGCTTTCCTTGTTTCGCTTGATTGGGTTTTTCAGTTTTAAAATGTTCTTGCGGTATTGTATGAAGCTAAAAAGTGCATACAAAAGTACATACAAATCTGTATGTAAAAATGTATGTAATGGCTGAACCGGGCAATCCCTCAAAACAAAAAACCCCGAAACCAATAAGATTTCAGGGCTATCAAGTGGGCGCTATAGGATTTGAACCTATGACCTTTCGCGTGTGAGGCGAACGCTCTGAACCGCTGAGCTAAGCACCCATAACTGTAACTAAGTCTCTCCTTAAAATTACAAATTATTTACAAAAAAGTCAGTCATTAAGTTAAATAATTGTATTCTTGTATTTCCGCCGCGTATGCTGTGGTCGCGCCCCGGATAATACATGACTCTAAACTGCTTTTCGGCGTCAACAAGCCTGTTGACCAGCTCGGCTGAATTCTGGAAATGCACGTTGTCATCTCCCGTACCGTGTATGAGCAAAAATTTGCCTTTCAGCCTGCCGGCATAATACAAGGGTGAACTCTCTTCGTATCCTTTGGGATTTAATTCCGGAAGCGACATGTATCTTTCCGTGTAAATTGAATCATAGAACTTCCAGTGCGTAACCGGCGCAACTGCAATTGCAGCCTTGAAATAATCCGCAGCCCTGAGAATTGCTGAGGCCGAGGTAAACCCGCCGTAGCTCCAGCCCCAGATGCCTATCCTGCTGCCATCCACGTATGGAAGCGACTGCAGGTACTTTGCCGTTTCTGTAAGGTCATTTACTTCCCAATACCCCAGGTTTTTGTACGCCAGAGCCTTATAGGCAGCATTCCTGCCGCCCGTGATCCTGCAGTCGACTGTAAGTACGATGTACCCCTTCTCCGCCAGCAGCTGCTCCCACAGGCCATTTACGCTCCCCCATGTGTCTGTCACCTGCTGGGAACCGGGACCGTTGTAGTTGATTACAACAACGGGATATTTTTTTGTTTCATCAAAATTATGCGGTTTTATCATTGATGCATCCAGATCCACCCCATCTGACGTTCTTATAGTAAAGAACTCCACTGGTGAAAGGTTGTATTCCCTGAACGGGGTCATGTCCCCTTCAATCAGCGTCCGGATCTTCTTTCCACCCTCGTCATAAAGCGCGGTTGAATAGATGCTGCCGGTGCTGGAATACTTATCAATATAATACTTTGAATTAGTGCTCAGGCTTACCGAATGAGTACCTGGCTCTGCTGAGAGTCTCTTTTTGTTTTTTCCATCCAACGATATTGTGTAAACATCCGTGAATCTGCGGCCTCTCTCGTTTGAAGTATAGTATGCCTTTCTGTTTACCTCATCAACACCCAGTAATCCGGATACTACCCAGTTTCCTTTTGTAATCTGGTTAACCTCTTCTCCCGAATAATTATAAAGGTAGAGGTGGGTGTAACCGTCTTTTTCCGAGGACCAGATGAATTCCTTGCCGTTACCAAGGAATGCCAGGTTATCCTCAACATCAACCCAGGCCTTGTCGTTCTTTTCTTCAATTATTAGTCTCGCTGCGCCCGTCTTAATGTCGCAGAAGAGCAGCTGCAGCCTGTTCTGAAGCCTGTTCAGCCTCTGTATGGAAAGTATATTCGGATCGGCAGTAAATTTGATTCTGGGTATGTATATATCTGTTTCCCTGCCAAGGTCCATCCATTGCGTTTTGCCATCATTGAGGTTCACGACGCCTATTTTAACCAGCGCATTGTGAGCTCCCGGCTTGGGATACCTGTATTTTACGTGGCTGAAATAGAGAGAATCCCAGTCTGTCAGCTCAACTTCGGGTTCCTGCGACTGATCCAGCCTCCAGAAAGCAATGTTCCTGCCATCGGGCGACCATTCCCAACCGTCTATTACGCTGAATTCTTCCTCATAGACCCAGTCGAAGTGTCCGTTCAGTATTACGTCACTGCCGTCAAATGTAAGCTGTTTTTCCCTGCCGGTTGCAATGTCGATGGTGAAAAGGTTATTGCCCCTTACAAATCCAATGGACCTGCTGTCGGGAGAGAACTTAACATTTGACTGTTCCTCTTCAGATTCTGCCAGTACAAAGAATCTTTTCTCCTTCAGGTCATACAAATAAAACGTGCCGCCGGTTTTCAGTCTGCGCGCGGGCAATACCCCCGTAAAGAGCATATACCTGTTGTCAGGAGACCACGTATAATTCTGGATCTGAAGCGGTTTTTCAGTCTGCTCAAGCCTGAGGTTATCAGCAGAAACGACGAGCTTTTCCTGTCCCGTCAAAACGTCATGCTGATAAATTGCGGGCGCAGATCCCGAATTTTTAAGGTAAGAGTATTTATTACCATGGTCGAACCATTGTACTTCTTTAAGGGTGTTGCCGAAGAATGCGCGGTTTGTATAGATATCTTCAACCGTGAGGCTGCGGGGCTGAGCGCTGAGGTACCCGGTTATAACTATAACAAAAAATATAAAAGCATTAAATGCTCTTTTCATATAAGGGCTCCGTATGACCTTGTTCAACAATTATAAAAATATTAAAGCTCCAGTTCCTTTTTCATTTTAACGAGGGCATCCTGGATGCTGTGGGGTTTGTAGCCAAGTGTGGTTTCTGCCTTGAGTATCACGAGTCCCGACCTGAGCGGCCTGTGCGCAGGCTGATTCAGTTCGGCCGTAAGTATGGGTTTAATCAGGTTCTTATCCAGCTTAAAGAAATCCGCAATCTTAAGCGTAAAATCGAACCTGGAAATAAATTCCCTGCCGCCGATGTTGAATATTCCCTGCTTTCTGAATTCAATGATCTTGCTTATGCCCTGAACCAGGTCGTCTATGTAAGTCGGATTTCCTATCTGATCAGTAACAATCCTTATCTCCTTGTATTCCCTCAGCGAATTTACTACCCAGCGCACAAAATCCGGACGCCCGTTTTTTACCGGACCGTAAAGAACGTTTGTCCTTATAATCGTATTGGTTGCGCCGATAAGCCGCAGTGCATTTTCGCTTGCAAGTTTCGTCCTGCCGTAGTATCCGAGAGGGCGTGGTTTTGCCTCTTCGGTATAGGGGCCGTTTTTTCCGTCAAACACGTAGTCTGTTGACATGTGAATAAGGTGAGCATCAATTATGCGGGCAGTTTCGGCCAGGTATTCCACGCCTTTTACGTTAACCTTCCAAGCCATTTCCCTGTCCTTCTCGCACATATCCACATTAGTATATGCCGCAGCATTTACTATATAGTCGGGGAAGAAATCATAAACGATATTCTTTACTGAATCCCTTTTGCTCAGATCTATCTGCACATACGGAACATTGGAGTCGAAGTGCGCCGGTTCAACCGAAGCGGCCAGCAGTTCTACATTTCTTTCTTTCGAAAAGTAGTTTACAAGACGCTGGCCCAGCATTCCGTTAGCACCCGTAACCAGGATCCTCTTTTTAATCAAATCGTGCGAATGTATCATATTTCAACTTTTGATAATCATTAAATTCACTATAACCTGCGGCACATCCGGCAGCAGTATTAGCCAGTTTAAGTGCCTCAGAAAAATTACGATTTTTAATATAAGAATAAAAGAAAACTGCGCCAAAAATATCGCCGCATCCTATTTTATTCACACTGCTTACCTTTAAGGCGGACTGGAAATATGATTTTATTCCGCCGTTCTCAGGAGCGAATAACTTACTCCCGGTATCGCCTTTTGTAACAATAAGATACTGCGGGCCCTTGCTTAAAACTTCCCGGGCAATTTCCATTTCATCTTTTTTTTCACTTAATGTCAGCAGTTCGTTTTCATTTACCTGCAGTATATCCACGCAGGATATCCATTTTTCAACCTGAGGGATGGGTCTGAATTCCCTTTGGTTATTTTCTCCGAGACCCCGCGCAAGGGTATGCACATCCAGGTAGATTAAGCCTGAATATCTCTTTCTCAGTTCAATGAGATCTTCCAGCCTGAGATCGAACCCCGTAATCATATTGATCAGAATGCCGTCAAATGAACTGAGGTCATTCAATCCATTAATATCCAGGTTTTCAGCAATATTCTCATAATTTTCGCACCTTTCGGCGTTATCCGGCAGATACAGATGGACCCTTGGGATCTTATCTGCCGGCTGGAAGAACTGTCTGTTCAGCCCATCATATAAGAACGCAAAAAGCGGTCCGCTGGTTCTGTCTTCTGAGGTCAACAGATAAATTTCATCACCCTCTCCGGCAATACTTTTCAGTCCCAGTGCTGAATAAAATATGCCTCCCGGCCTTACCACCTCGCCCTGTTTCAGGTGGATATGATCCTCAACAGAATGCCCTATGACCAGCAATTTCATGGATATTACTCCGGTATTTTATTTCTTAAATCCAGGTAAAAGACCAGGTTTTTACTCCTCAGAGTTAAATAGAAGCACTATATAACCCCGGAGTCTAATATATATAAATACACAGAAATTTACACATAAACTGATGATGAAATACTACATGGAATTATATGCTATTTATCCCTAAATAGATTATATTAAATACTTATTCTAAACTATTACCAGGAAAGTTCATCAATATGAAAATAGGTATTACCTGTTATCCGACTTATGGCGGCAGCGGTGTTGTCGCAACTGAACTTGGAAAGGCTTTGGCCGCAAGAGGACATCAGATTCATTTTATAAGCTACGCCCTGCCTCACCGGTTAACAAATTTCGTAGAGAATATTATTTTTCATGAAGTTGAAATGAGCAACTATCCGTTATTCGAATTTCAGCTCTATACGCTCGCCCTTACTAGCAAAATGATTGAAGTCGTCAAGTATGAACAGCTGGACCTGATACACGTCCATTACGCTATTCCGCACGCAGTCAGCGGATACCTGGCAAAACAGATACTCCATAAGACCGATTCGAATCTGAAGGTTGTGACAACACTCCATGGTACCGACATAACGCTTGTAGGACTTGAACCTTCGTTCCTTCCTCTTGTCAAGTTCAGCATTGAGGAAAGCTGCGGGGTTACTGCAGTATCCAGGTTTCTGAAAGAGAAGACAATAACAAATTATCATATCGATAAGGATATCAGGGTAATCTATAATTTTATCGATACGAAGCTCTTCAGGAGGGTGGATTATGACGGCTTCAAGAACCACATTGCGCCCAATGGTGAAAAGATAATGGTGCACACATCCAATTTCCGGCCCGTTAAGCGGGTGCAGGACACGATCAGGATTTTCGAAAGAGTAAGGAAGGAGATTCCCAGCAAGCTGCTGCTCGTAGGCGATGGCCCCGACAGGTATGAATGCGAAAGGTTATCCAGGGAATTGAAACTGCAGGACGACGTATATTTCCTGGGCAAACAGGATGGCCTTGTTGAGATACTGAGCGCATCGGACCTTTTTTTGCTTCCCTCCCAGAGTGAGAGCTTCGGCCTTTCGGCACTTGAGGCGATGTCGTGCGGAGTACCCGTCATCAGCACCAGCGTGGGAGGCCTGCCTGAACTGATAAATCACAATGAAACAGGTTTTATTGCAGAGATCGGGGACGTGGAAAGAATGGCTAAGTATGCAATTGATCTGCTTACCAATGACAGGAAGTATGAGGAATTCTCCAGAAACTCACGCGACCGTGCAGTAAACGACTTCGACATAAATAAGATCGTTCCGCAGTATGAACAGTATTATGAAGAGCTGTTAAATCACTGAGTTAAAAACAGGTTCCTGAGGATTTTTTATAAACCCTCAGGAACCTGTTGGAATTCTAATTTGAAACAACGGGCCGCCGGCCGATGCTGTAATAGGTAAAGCCCAGCTCCTTCATCTTCTCGGGAGTAAATATATTCCTGCCGTCAAAAATCAGCGTCTTCTTCATTTTACTCTTCATCATGTTGAAATCCGGGTTGCGGAACTCATTCCATTCGGTTACAATTATCAGTGCATCACAGCCTTTAAGCGCCTCATATTCATTTTCCGCATAGATTACCGTATCCTTAAGATAAAACTTCGCGCTTTCCATAGCAGCCGGATCGTATACGGAAACAGATGCATCCAGCTCCAGGAGCCTGTTGATAAGTAAAACCGAAGGGGCCTCTCTCATATCATCAGTATTTGGCTTGAATGCAAGTCCCCAGACTGCAAATTGTTTTCCTTTAACACTTCCCTGAAAATGATTCAGTATCTTATCAACGAGTACCAGTTTCTGAGCCTTGTTGACCCTGTCTACTACAGTGAGTATCTTTATTTCAGAATCATATTCACAGGACGTTTTAATGAGTGCGTTGACGTCTTTAGGGAAACAGGAGCCGCCGTAACCGATGCCGGCAAAGAGGAATCTTCTGCCGATCCTGGAATCGGTTCCCATTCCCTTTCTTACCAGGTCGACATTGGCACCCACCTTTTCACAGAAGTTAGCCAGCTCGTTCATGTACGTAATGCGCATCGCCAGATAGGAATTTGCGGCATACTTTGTAACCTCGGCACTCGGAGTATCCATTTCCAGTATCGGGTTTCCCTGCCTTACAAATGGTTCATAAAGCATTCTCATTTTTTCAAGCGCAGTTTCGGAATCTGCACCAATTACTATCCTGTCGGGTTTCATGAAATCCTCAACAGCAAATCCCTCGCGTAAAAATTCAGGATTTGAGACCACCTGGAAGTTTTTCAAGCCATATTTATTCAGTATATCCGAAACTGCTTTTGCCGTACCGACGGGCACGGTGCTTTTATTCACTATAATTTTTAACTCGCCGTCACCCGCTTCTTTAAGTATTTTGCCTATATCTTCTGCTATACCGAAAACATACTTCAGATCAGCCGAACCGTCTTCCCCCTGCGGGGTAGGCAGGCACAGGAAAATAATTTCCGAACTGAGCACTGCTGTTTTCAGGTCATCGGTAAAAGAGAGTCTTTTTTTTGCAATGTTCCTGTAAAAAATAAAATCCAGCCCTGGCTCGTAAATAGTTACCTCTGCGCTCTGAAGCTTTTCGAGCTTCTCCCGGTTATTATCCACACAGATAACCTGGTTTCCCATTTCTGCAAAGCAGGTACCTGAAACGAGGCCTACATAACCGGTTCCAACTACAGCCAGATTCATCTTCCCTCCTTATGTATTGTTTCCCATTTTCTCAATCAAGCGCGGCGTTTTCTGCCATATAAATAAAATCTTTTTCTATGTCCCTGAACAATCTGCCCTGTTTATCTTTATCCGAAACAATAGGATCATTAACCTTCCAGTCTATATTAAGATCAGGATCGCTGAAAAGGATAGTTCTTTCGTCTGCCTTACTATAAAATCCTGTACATTTATAGTAAAATGTGGCCTGTTCCGAAATTACCGAGAATCCGTGTGCGAATCCCGGAGGTATCCACAGCTGCCTCTTATTTTCATCCGAAAGCTCGACTGCAATGTGCCCGCCAAAGGTAGGCGAGTTAAAACGGATATCCACCGCAAAATCAATTACCTTACCGGATATTATCTGGCAGAGTTTTCCCTGTGTATTATCTCCGACCTGGTAATGCAGGCCTCTTACGGTTCCATGGTTTGATCTGGAAACGTTATCCTGCACGAATTCCTTGTCAATTCCCGCTTCAGCATATTTATTTTTGCTGAATGACTCATAAAAATATCCCCTCGTATCGTAAAAAACATCCGGTTCAACTATTAGTACGCCTTCCAGCTTTGTCTTCAATACTTTCATTTTATATCAGTGTTCCTTTAATATTTTTTCAAGATAGTCCCTGTACAGCGATTTTGGTATGCTGTTTATTACATTTTCAAATTCCGTTCTGTCAATAAATTTTTTCATGTAAGCAATTTCCTCCAGGCACGCCACCTTAAGGCCCTGCCTGTCTTCAATTACTCCAAAGAAATTCGACGCCTGCAGCAGAGCCTCGGGTGTTCCCGTATCCAGCCATGCAACTCCGCGTCCAATTTTTTCCACCTTCAGCTTTCCCATTTCAAGGTACTTTTTATTCACGTCTGTAATTTCCAGCTCCCCCCTCTGAGAAGGCTTCAGGTTCCTGGATATTTCCACCACGCAGTTATCGTAGATATAAAGTCCCGGGACCGCATAGTTTGATTTAGGCTTTTCGGGTTTTTCCTCTATCGATATCGCCTTACCATTGCCGTCAAACTCCACAATACCATACCTTTCAGGGTCATTCACCTGGTAGCCGAAAATTGTAGCCCCGTCTTTCTGGTTTAGAGCCCTGTAAAGGAAATCCAGCTTTCCATAGAATATATTGTCTCCGAGTACCAGCGTAACGCTGTCGCTGCCAATAAACTCCTTTCCCAGGATAAATGCCTCGGCAATCCCGTTAGGGGCATCCTGCACCTTATATTCCAGCTTCAGGCCGAACTGCGAGCCGTCATTGAACAGCTGCTTGTATAGCGGAATAGTTTCCTTGTTGGAAATAATTAGTATTTCCCTGACTCCCCCCAGCATCAGTACCGAAAGCGGGTAGTAGATCAGGGGCTTGTCATAAATAAGAGTTAACTGCTTGCTGTATACTTTTGTTATCGGATAAAGACGCGAACCGGCTCCTCCGGCAAGGACTATTCCCTTCATAAAACACCTGTTTATTTATAATTAAATTGTCTGTATAATTTAAGAAGTATGCTGTTTCAGAATTTCGGCTTCTGGTGCCATTTCCATGCGCTGCTGATTATTTCATCAAGGCCATACTTCGGGTTCCATCCCAATACTTCCCTGGCCTTTTTATTATCAGCAATCAGTATGGCCGGATCACCGGCTCTTCTGGGCGCTATTACGGATTTTATCTTTTTCCCGGTTACCCTTTCGGCACTTTCAATGATCTCTTTTACGGAATATCCGTTACCGGTTCCGAGATTTATTATCGTAGAATCATTTCCATTGTTAAGGTATTCCAGGGCCCTGATGTGGGCATCTGCCAGGTCATTTACGTGAATATAATCCCTGATGCAGGTACCATCCGGTGTCTGGTAATCGTCGCCGAAAATGGAAACCTGCTCCCTTTTACCGAGTGCAACCTGAAGCACGATGGGGATCAGGTGAGGTTCGGGTTCATGGCTTTCCCCAATCCCGGCGTCAAAATCCGCTCCGGCAGCGTTAAAATACCTTAGTGCAGCGTATTTCATGCCGTAAGACGCGTCAAAATCGCTCAGCACCTGCTCAATGAAATACTTAGTCTTTGCATAAGGATTTATAGGATTCAGTTTTTCATCTTCGGAAATAGGCACGTGCCCGGGGTTGCCGTATAGTGAGCAGGTGGAAGAGAAAACAATCTTTTTTATGTTATTTTTGTTCAGTGCCCTGATAAGATTAATGCTCCCGGTAACGTTGTTCAGGTAATAAAGTCCCGGATTTTCCACAGATTCTCCCACATAGGCAAAAGCCGCAAAGTGTATAACGGAGTCAATATTATGCTTGCTGATGGCAGACACCAGATTTTCATAGTCGAGAAGGTCAACCTCCTCAAGCTTTGCATCCGCGGGAACAGATTCAATATGCCCTCTTGAAAAACTATCCAGCACGACAACCGAATGCCCCTGTTTTAAGAGCATTCTTACCACGTGCGAGCCAATGTAACCCGCACCGCCAGTCACTAATACATTCATCAATCCCTCTCTAAATTAATAAACTGCATTTAAAGACAAAGTCCGGAAAATCTTATTTTAAGCCATAATTTAGTTTTTTATGGCCTATTTTCCAAAGACATTATTTACTCATTACAGGCACAACAGTTAGTAATATCTGATATTCATTGAACTGGCAGAATAAAGTTAAAACCGCATGGATACACTAAAATTCCGGCGCCCAGTTCATTTTGTAAGCCTGAGGCCTGTAATGAAAAATGAACTATTTAGGTTTGAATTTCAAGTATTCCCCCCATTTTTTTCCTCTGATGTACTCGCTTAAGCACCCATTGGCAGAGCGGATCTACTGGAAATTGGAATGTTGAATGAAGGAATTGGCAGGCCTGAGCCGCAATGTTACTGCGGCTCTGCCGGTATACACTCATTATTTATTTCATCAGAATGATCTTTTTCGAAATGGTTTTGGAGTTTGCAAGGGCATTAAGGACGTATGTTCCGCTTGCAAGATCACCCGCCTCAATGCTGAATGAATAGCTCCCCTTTATCAGCTCCCCTTCATAGATGGTCTTTACCTTTCTGCCCAGCATATCAAACATGCACA
>JBLMZM010000111.1:0-39714 GCA_050258815.1 Ignavibacteriales bacterium | reverse complement strand
GAGTTCATCCATGCGCCGGATCTCTTGTCGGACCTGGGGAAGTAATCGGTATAAAGTATGCCTATGTGCTTTCCGTCGGCTTCCTTTACCTCGAATGCCTTTACATCTTTATTATATACGGGCAGGTCGGTTCTTTCTGTGAATGTAATGCCGTAAAGTTTGTTGGCTACAGCAAACGCGCCGTCCCTTACGTTATCAACCTTGAAGTAGGGTCTCAGCTGCTCATCATCCAGGTCATATTTTTCTTTTCTGAGCTTCTCGGCGTAATACCACCAGTCCCAGGCGGCCAGTTTGAAATTTCCGCCTTCCTTGTCTATCATTTTCTGCAGTTCTCCGGCTTCTTTCTTTGCATTGGCAATGGCCGGGGTCCACAGCTGGTTGAGCAGCTTGTAAACGTTTCCGGAGTTCTTTGCCATGTTTTCTTCAAGAATGAAGTCTGCGTGGGATTTAAAGCCAAGCAGGTTGGCTCTTTTAACCCTGAGCGAGGCAATCTGTGCGGCAATTTTCTTGTTGTCGTTCTGGTTGTTGTTGTTGCCCAGGCTGGTATAGCCCTTGAACAGCTTTTCCCTCAGTTCGCGTTTCTGGGAATACTGCAGGAAAGGAATGAGGCTAGGCTTGTGCACTGTGAACACCCATTTGCCCGGTTTGCCCTTTTCCTTTGCGGTTTCAGCGGCGCCGGCTATAACCGATTCAGGAAGTCCGGCCAGGTCTTCCTTCTTATCAATTACCAGTTCAAATGAATTGGTTTCGGTAAGCACATTCTCGGCAAATTTAAGCGAAAGAAGCGAAAGTTCGGTGTTGATCTTCCTGAATTCCTCTTTTTTCTTTTCATCCAGGTTTGCACCGCCCCTAACGAAACTCTTGTACGCGTTTTCGAGCAGCTTGCCCTGTTCGGGGGTAAGCGTCAGCTTGTCTTTCTGCTCGAATACGGCTTTAACCCTTTTGAAAAGGTTTTCATTCAGATTGATGTCGTCATCATTTTTAGCCAGCAACGGGGCAACTTCCCTGGAAATGCCCTGGAGCTCGGGACTTATGCTTGCTGACATCATGTTGTAGAATACTGAGCTTACCTTGTAGAGCAGAGCGCCGCTTTTTTCAAGCGCTTCGATAGTATTTTCGAAGCTGGGGGCGGCAGGATTGCTTACAATTGCTTCAACTTCCTTCTGCTGCTGCTTTATCCCTTCCTGAAATGCGGGCAGATAGTGCTCTGTTTTGATCTTTTCGAAGGGAGGCACGTTAAAAGGAGTATTGTACTCGCTGAAGAATGGGTTCTGCTCCTGAGCCATGCAGTATCCGGTCAGAAGACTTGCGGCAGTAAATAGTAGAAACATGAGTTTCATTTGGCTTCCTTTTTTGTGAACGATATTGACTTTTTGCCCGCGAGGGGCATATTTAAGCAAAAATTAGACGCTTTGCTGTGTGAAAAAGTTTTATCCGGGCTGCAGCGGCCTCCTTAAAAAACAGGACACGCATCCACATACAAAATTCCCGGCTATGTTATATATTTACATTAATGATCTGCAATATATTTTTTTTATGTCCCGGCTACAACCTTTTTCTGTCTTTAAAGTCTAAATAAGTAGAAAGCTTATGATTAAGTTAAAAACAGAGTTAATCAGGCAGTGTAACTGGAATTACGGAAAAACATTAATAATGAATAAAAAAGCGCATTTCAGGGGAAGAGTTATCGTATAGCTGATGCAACAGGAAGAAGCCCAACTAATTAAAGAAGCCCAGAGGGGCAATATGGAAGCTTTTGAAAAGCTCATATACCGCTACGACAAGCACGTCATGGCCATTGCCGCCTCATACCGCAACAGCAGGGAGGACGCCCGGGATATTTACCAGGAGGTGTTCCTGCGGGTTTACAAGGGGCTGAAGAATTTTGAGGGCAAGAGCGAGTTTTCCACCTGGCTATACAGGATAACGGCCAACGTGTGCATTACGTTCAAGTCGCAGGCAAAAAAGTTTGAATATACGTCCATTGACCGCGGCTTCAGCTCAGATGATGATTATGGCGAGATGAAGCTTTCCGACATGCTTACTGACGGGGCGGCCGCGGACCAGCAGCTCATGGATGAGGAGATATCAAAGAACGTAAGGGATGCGATGGACAGCCTTTCGCCCCAGCAGAAGATGGTATTTACGCTGAAGCACCTGCAGGAGCTTAAAATAAAGGAGATTGCAGAGATCATGAAGTGCGGTGAGGGTACAATTAAGAAATACCTGTTTACCGCAACGCAGAAAATGAGGGAAAAGCTTAAAGATTTTATAGATTAGCGAACTTAAGGTATGAATATGAACCACGAACAATTTAAAGAATGGCTGCAGCTTTGGGTTTATGACGAGCTGAATGAAGAGGAAACGGCGCAGCTCCAGAAACACATGGCTGAATGCGGGGAATGCCGCGCGGAATTTGAAAAGCTGAAGAAATTCCGCTCTGTACTGGATATGGCCGTCCCCGCAGAGCCCGCAGATGAGCTGATGACAGAGGCCAGGCGGGAGCTGAGGGCAGCCATCAGGATACAGAGAAATAAGAAGAACCTCTTGCAGAGGGCAGCCGGAGAACTGCGCGAACTGCTTTTCAGCAACTACAAGGCCGCGCTGGGCAGCGCCTTTACGCTGGTGCTGGGGTTGGCCATTGGCTATATGCTTAATAAGCCGGCTTCAACAAGGCAGGAGACTGCGGACCTCAGGAGCGCAATAAGCACGGATACCAATGCAAAAGGCGACATAAAGATTGATAATCTCAGGTTTGAGGATGCAAACCCGAACAACGGTGAGGTGGCTTTCTCCTTTGATGCCGTTAAGCCGGTAAGGATGAAAGGCAAAATAAATGACGAGGCTATTCAGAAGGTGCTTGCCCGCGCACTAGTAAGCGAGCAGAATGACGGCGTGCGCCTGAGAACCCTGAACGCCATAGCCATGCACGCGGAAAAGGACAGCACACCCGATCCCAGGATCAAAACGGCACTCATTACGGCAATGAAACATGACGGGAATCCGGGCGTAAGAAGAGAAGCACTCATAGTTTTGCAGAAGCTGCCTTTGGATCAGCAGATAATGGACGCGTTTTTGTACGTCCTTTCCAATGATAAAAATTCAGGCATGAGGATAGCAGCCATCAACAGCCTGCAGTCCGAGAAACCAGGGGAACTCAAAGCCAATCAGGAATTAATAAGAATATTACAACAAAAGAGCCGGAATGATGATAATCAGTACGTACGTATCCGTGCTAAATCAGTCTTGCAGGAGGTCATAGAACAATGAAAAATTTAACAGTGCTTCTGTTAATCATAACAATGAATTTTTTACTTTTACGGGAGGGAAAGGCACAGCAGAATATCAAAAAATCCATTAAGGCAGGCAAAAACGGAAATATAGAGGTCGTCCTGAACGCCGGCAGCATAAAGATCGTACCCTGGGGCAGGAATGAGGTTCAGGTTGAAGCCGCAGGATTGTATGAGGAGGATGCCGACAAGATAAGGATTTCAGAATCGGGCAATACGGTAAGGGTGGATTACAGCGACGGGGCAGGACCTTCAGACGAAATAAGGTTTATTATCAGTCTTCCTGCACAGTCCCGGGTTTCACTAAGAACAAACAGCGGGGATATTGAGGTGAACAGCGGCCTTAAGGGTGAACTGAAGGGATCGACTTCGGGCGGCGATATCAGGCTGGGCAGTGTGGACGGGCGCGTGGACTTGAATACATCCGGCGGTGATATTAGTTCGGGTGATATTTCAGGAGATGTCTCTTTCAATACATCCGGCGGCGATATTCGTATGGGAATTATTTCGGGCAAGGCGGATGTAACTACATACGGCGGGGATATTGTGGCAAAGGATGTGGGACACAGGCTGAATGCCAAGACCTATGGCGGGGATATTATTATAGGAAGTATTAACGGGGATGCCGATATATCATCCTACGGCGGCACGATCTCTATAAAGAATGTAGCCGGCAGCGCAAAGGTGTCCACCGCCGGAGGCGACATAAATCTTGGCGGAGCCAGCGGCAAGGTGCAGGTTAATACTGCCGGGGGCGACATAATCCTGCAGAAAATTTCCGGGACAATTGACGCCGTAACGCGCAACGGGGATATAAATGTTGAGCTGCTTTCAGCCGGTAAAGGCGACAGCAGGATCTCAACTGCCAGCGGCAGCATCCGGCTCATGGTGCCCGGTAACGTCAAGGCTACCGTCGAGGCCAGGATCCGCGTGAGAGGAAGGTGGGGTGATGAAGAGGATGAAACCAAGATAGTCTCGGATTTCAAGCCTCAGAGCTACAACAAAAACTCAAACGCAAAGGAGATTAGGGCCGTTTACCAGCTAAATGGCGGCGGCACAAAGATATCCCTCGAAACGGTTAACTCTGAAATCCATATATTAAAGATAAGGTAGGAGCACTGACAGCCATCAGCCCCGGGAGACCGTGTTAAACCTTTCATTAAAACCTGTTATGTGGATAGTATTAATTGTTTAATACTATCCACAAACAACCCTTCATTAAAAAATAATCATTATATATTTTAATTAACCGCGGGTTTGTTCCCCCTGGGGCGCGGGGGCGCGTTTTTTATCTCAAAAAATCCATAAAAAAATCATTCACCTGCTACAACCTTTTTATTTATCCTCAGTCTAAAATATTGTAAGGCGAAATAAAGCGGCGTTCAGACTACAATAATCAGGCATGAATAAACGTTTACTATGAAAGCAAAGACATTAATAATATCAAATACAATGGATAACAAAGAGGCAAATATGAAAAAATTAATGGTCATTTCACTGATCCTTTTACTAAGCTGCAGTATATCTTTTCCGGTTGATGCATCCGGTTTTCTGTACAGCGGTCTGTTCGGAGGTCTGGGCATCTTTCATTCAAAAGATGAAAAAACAAATGACGATAAGGAAAAGGTAATTGAAAGAGAATTCAAAACCGGTATGGGAAAATTGCTGGACCTTCAGCTGAAGACAGGCGGAAGCATAAAGATAAAGGGCTGGGACCAGGAGAAGCTTTATGTGAAGGTGACAATGGATGGAGAGGACTGGAAGGACTGCAAAGTTGAGTTTGAGGAAAGTGAAAAGGGCATTAGCATCTCTTCCATGTATGAAGAATGGAAAAGAAACAGAAACGTTGACTGTCTTTTCGAAATAAATGTGCCGCGTAAATACAACATAACCCTGAATACCATGGGCGGCGACGTGAACCTGGATAATATAGATGGCAGAATGAAAGGTGAAACCATGGGCGGCAAATTAATACTGGATAACCTGAAAGGGGAGCTTGTGCTTACCACCATGGGCGGCAGCATCATTCTCACGAATTCGGAAGTTGACGGGAAGGTCAGCTCCATGGGAGGACAAGTAAGGATTAAGGACGTCAAAGGCGATATACAGGGGTCCTCCATGGGCGGCAACGTGAGCTATGAAAATGTTACAAGAAAGACGGGGGATATGGGCAGCGAGGCCAATATATCCACAATGGGCGGTGATATAAATCTGGATCAGGCTCCGCTTGGCGCAAACCTCAGCACGATGGGCGGCGATATAACGGTCAATTCAGTAAAGAAATTCGTGAGGGCCAATACCATGGGCGGCCATATTGAAATAAAAGACGCTGACGGCCGTATCGATGCCACCACAATGGCCGGCAATATTGATGTTACAGTGACGGGCAACGGAAGCGAGGGAGGACATGATGTGAAACTTCTTTCAAAGTCGGGAGATATCACGCTCACGGTGCCTGCCGATTTCTCGATGGATGTGGCCGTGAAACTGGCGTATACAAAACACCACGAAGGGAAGAGCCAGATCATCAGCGATTTTGACCTGAAGCAGGAAAATGATAAGGACTGGAATCATAACCATGGCAGCCACAGAAAATTCATACACGGATCCGGCAGCTTTAACGGCGGAAAGAACAGGGTTTTTATTGAGACAGTAAATGGTAACGTATATCTTAAGAAGATGTAAGGGAAAATAATTCAGGAGGGCGGCATTCCGGGGTGGAAAGAAATATTTAAGGACAGTACAATAAAATGAGACACCGGAACGTTTACATTAATAACAAAATCACAGGAATTGAAGAGAGTATGAAATTCTTTACACTATGTTTACTTTGCATTTCATCAATTATATATGGATCTTCCAGAGATTCAGAAGCTATAAAAAAACTTGCGGCCAGGGCAGCAAGGACCAGCAGCATGGTAACCATTGACGGCGAACTTTCTGAGCCGGTCTGGCAGCGCCAGGATAATTGCTTCTCAAATCTTATTCAAAGGGATCCTACCGAGGGCGCTCAGCCCACAGAAAGAACAGAGATCCGCATAGCTTACGATGATGAGGCCCTTTATGTGGGCGCAAGAATGTATGACTCGCGTCCGGATTCAATAATTGCCCGGCTCGGAAGGCGCGATGATAACGTGAGCTCGGATATGATCTACTTCTTTATTGATTCTTATCTGGACCGCCGCACCGGGAATTACTTCGGCATCAACGCCGCGGGTACGCTTTTCGACGGCACACTATATAACGACGAGTGGGATGATAATTCATGGGATGGAGTATGGGAAGGCAGTGCAAGAATAGATGATAAGGGCTGGACGGCAGAAATAAAGATCCCGTATTCACAGCTGAGGTTCCACAAGGCCGACCAGTATGTGTGGGGTGTGGATTTCAAAAGAATAATACAGAGGAAGAATGAATCGGATTATATAGTTTTTACTCCCAAGAACGGCAGCGGTTTTGTTTCACGCTTCCTTGAACTCGACGGCATAGAAAATATAGTCCCTCCGGGAAGAATTGAACTGGTCCCTTATACAATCGGTAAAGCCGAATACCTGAATCACGACGAGAATGACCCCTTTAATAAAGGATCAAAATATACACCTGGCATAGGTGCTGACCTGAAGGTCGGCTTCGGCAGCAATCTGACGCTGAACGCAACCATAAACCCCGATTTCGGCCAGGTTGAGGTCGATCCCGCGGTTGTTAACCTGAGCGATGTTGAGACTTTTTACCAGGAAAAAAGGCCTTTCTTTGTGGAAGGCTCCAGCATATTTGAATTCGGATTCGGAGGAGCAAGAAATTACTGGGGATTCAACTGGCCGGGTCCCAACCTCTTCTACAGCAGAAGGATTGGGCGTTCACCGCAGGGCAGCCTGCCTGATAACGACTATGAGAATGTGCCGGCAGGAGCGCACATTCTGGGAGCCGCTAAGCTTACGGGCAAGGTCTGGAATAACTGGAACATAGGAGCCGTCAGCGCACTTACTATGCGCGAGCACGCTGAGATTCAATATGAGGGTAAAAGATCGGAGCTTGAGGTTGAGCCGCTTTCATATTACGGCGTATTCCGCATGCAGAGGGATTTTAATGAGGGGCGCCAGGGATTGGGATTCATAACAACTTATACCAACAGATTCTTTAAAGAACAGCGCCTGAGGGAAGACATCAACTCCAATGCGGGCGTATTCGGACTGGATGGCTGGTCATTCATTGACGATGACAAGGCATGGGTATTAACAGGATGGGCGGCGGCCTCCAGGGTTACGGGAAGCAGGGAAAGAATAACCGAACTGCAGAGGAATTCGCAGCACTATTTCCAGCGCCCCGATGCAGCGCATCTGGGTGTGGACAGCTCGGCTACTTCACTTTCGGGCTATGCCGGACGGTTCTATATCAACAAACAGAAGGGCAACTTCTTCTTTAATTCGGCATTCGGGTTCCTGAGTCCCGGTTTCGACGTCAATGATGCGGGTTATAATTCCAGAAGCGACGTTATTAATATGCACATTGGAGGCGGGTACAAATGGACTGAGACCAGCTCCTTCTACAGGTATCTTGAGCTGGGAGGAGCGCTGTTCAGAAGTTACGATTTTGGGAAAAATGTAATCTGGGAAGGCATCTTTCACTTTGGCACGTGGAATTTCCTGAATTACTACAGCGCCAACTGGAACCTGGCATACAATCCGCAGACTATAAGCAACAGGGGAACCCGCGGCGGACCATTATCACTGAACCCTTCGGGGTACCAGATAAACCTGGGACTGACCTCAGACAGCAGGAAGTCATGGGTATTCAGCAATTACTATAACTACTATGGCAGCAGTGACGGCGGAGATGACTGGAGCATTGAATTCGGAGCGGAATGGCGCCCGGGTGCAAATATTTCTGTAAGCCTGACGCCATCATTTGCTCACTCGCTTTCGATAACACAGTGGGTGGATAAGTTCAGCGACCCGGCAGCAACGGCAACATTCGGCAGCAGGTATGTATTTGCAAGAATGGACCAGACCACGGTTTCGGCCGCCATAAGACTGAACTGGACATTCACGCCGCAGTTAAGCCTGCAGCTGTACATGCAGCCGCTGATATCGGCGGGCAATTACCAGGGATTCAAGGAACTTGCACGTCCCGGCACCATGGATTATAACGTTTACGGGGCTTATGGCGCTTCAACTATAAAGAAAGATGGAACAGAATACACGGTGGATCCCGACGGCGCGGCAAATCCCGCCGGGGCATTTACCTTTGATGATCCGAGTTTCAATTTCAAGTCCTTGCGGGGCAATGCAGTGCTGAGGTGGGAATATCACCCGGGATCGATACTTTATCTGGTATGGACTCAGAGCCGTTCTGAGTCGGAAGACGACGGTAACTTTAATTTCGGCAGGTCTTTCAACAGACTGATGAACACAAGGGCAGACAACATATTTATGGTAAAATTTACCTACTGGTTCAACATGTAAAGATATTTTTCACGCATACGTTCTTTCTCCACGGCCCATAGCAATATGGGCTTTTTTATTGCCGTAGTTTCGCATTGAAGGCTACGCAATAGTGATTATAAAAATAAAAAAGGGGGCTTGTGCCCCCTGAATGCTTTAAATGGATTTCAGCTGCGCACTACTGCGTAACTGATCCATCCTTTTATATTCAATCCTATCCCTGCGCAATATAAATTACTGCACTGAAAAATTATTCGTCGTCTTCATCTTCATACATTTCGGGAAGTATATCATCCAATTGCGCTTTCATGTCTTCTGTCAATTTGATAATGACCGGCTCAGCATCCTCCAGGCCGTTCACGAATTCGCTGAATTTAGAGAATTCAGCAGGATACTCTTTAACAAGTTTATCCTTAACTTCATCCAGAATAAAGGTGTCTAAATATGCTTTAAGCTCAGAAGCGGTAAAAACTTCGTTCTCAGGGTCATCCATGAACTCGTCTTCATAATAATCCTGAACTAATATTGCCATTGCACGAACATCGTTGGCTGTTTCCAGCATTAAAGCCGTCGCCTGAGTTTTTGCTAGTTTCATTGGTTTCCTTAATAGTTAAATGTAGCCTACAATATAAAGAGCCTGCGGGGAAGTTGCAAGATTTCATGGCGGCGCAGCTTAAATAGATAACATGCCCTTGCCTGAAGTAATGCTTAATTGAATATTTTATCACAGTCCGGTTTATTAAAGAATTTGACTTAGGCCATTGCTATTAGGAAGTAAATTCAATAGATTATTTCGAAATTTAACACCTGTTTTTATCATTTGAGAGGGGATGATAGTGCTTAATAGAGTGTTTTTTTGTGTTTTTAAACTTTTTATTCTTCCGTTTTCAGTCCTGTTTGGAGTCCCAGTCTCCCCTGCAATTCCAGATTTCTTTGTAAGAGTGAAATATTTTTAATTCTTGTTATCCATAAAGGAAGTTTTAGGTGAAGGATAAAAGGCAAAGGTAAAAAAATATAAGTAAAAACATTTTTGCAGCAGGCTTCTTTTATTTATCCATGCAGCCATGCTTCAGGTGTCACTTAAATTAAATTTTAACTTTTGCACGATGTGAGTTGAAATATCCTTCCAATAATAAGCCTGTTTCATTCTATATAAATAATACGCACGCATTAAATTTTTTAATCCGTACCGTTAAAATCAGAAAATATGAGGGGCGAAAATGGAATTGGTAAGCGAAACCGCAAAATGCTGCAAGACTGCCGGAACAATGCAGATTAAGTTTAAGGGACTAGGTGAAAGGCTGCCTTCCGGGGGACCCCTGGCAGGGCGGGTGATCCTGAACGGTATACAGCTGGACGGGATTTTCGGGGTCTCGTACAAGCTTTCAAGGGACGGGACAAAAATCCTGCTGCAGAAAATTTACATCCTCGAAAACCGGAAATTCCTGTCGAAAATCTCCCAAAACAGCTATTCGGTGGTTGTTGTGGATACTGAAAAATCTATCCTTTATGAATCTGTGCAGAAATTCCCGCTGTTTTATATCCGCAGAATGGAAGATGACCAGATATTTATTAATTCACCCGGGAATAGCTGTGAGCAGGTGCTCAGGTTTAACGAAGACGCATTCGAAGCTCAGCCTTTGGCGGAGGGATTTAAGGCGTAGTATGCCTGTGGAATAGTTAAAGACCGGCTGCATGAAAGGCAGAATATAAAAATAATGAAATTGATTTTTCGCCGGAAATTCGTTTATTAGTAAAGAAATCGGGCAGAAAGGAGAAATTATAGTTATCTTTCTACTGTTCTTTAACTATTTATCCTATTGATATGAGTTTATCCTTAGTAGAATTATTTAATAATTCAGATTCTGTAAAGAAATTAAAAGAAATTATTGCCGGAATAAAATCGGGTCCGGTCTATACTTCTCCAATTCCGGGATCTGCGCGGACGCTGCTCTTAAAACAGCTGACCCGGCAGGAAAGCCGGATTTTCCTTCTGTTTCCGGATGTGCAAACGTTAAATGAAGTAAAGGTTGAGCTGAATATACTGGGACTCGGAGATCTGGCAATCGCAATTGATGAGCTTAATTTCGAGGTCCTTCAGGAAAGGCTTACACAGATCGGAAACCGGAGTGAGTATATTCTGCTTTCAACGTATGAGCTCCTTAAGATTAAGCTTCCCGCAAAAAACCAGCTGGAGAAAAATACAACAACTCTGCGCCCCGGCGGCGAAATAGCCTACGAAGAGCTGATTGAATATCTCAACCTTCTTAATTACACAAAAGTAAAATTTGTGGAGAGCGCGGGCGATTATTCCGTGCGCGGTTCCATAATAGATTTCTGGAGCTACAGCGAAAGCAACCCGGCAAGGGTGGAGTTCGACGGCGATTTCCTGGAATCCATCAGGCATTTCGATCCTGAAAGCCAGCGCTCATCGGATATTGTTGAAAGCGTAACCATAGCCGGCAATCTTGAGGATACCGGGACGGACATGTCCTCGGGCATCTTTGACTACCTTAATGAACCCCTGGTTTTTGCCTCGGCTTATGAGCTCTATGGCCTTTTTGACCCTAAAACAAATAATAGTCCCCAGCGCGGCAAGGCGGGTTCCATGATGCCTGAGGATGAGGAACTGGCAAGGGAACTGCTGATTGAAGACAGCGAAGAGGAGATAAAGGAACCTTTACCGGAAGAAAATACGGTCATCGTTCCGGATGCAGATATAAGTCTGGAAAGCCTGCTTGCAAAAGCGCGCTGGATAATTGAGGACCCATTGGGCAGCGCCGGCAGTGAGAAGCTGGGTCTTAATATCGGAGAAGCTCCCGCGGTAAATTCAAATTTTGAGCTGCTTTTCAGCCTTATACAGGATTACTCAAACAGGAATTTCAGAATAATTATTACTTCGGAAAATGATTTCCAGTCCAAAAGGCTGAAGGATCTGTTAACCGAATTCAGGCAGGAACTCGCTGATCTGATTGAAACCGGCAAAGTCAGGATTGAAACCCTGGCAATAAGAAAGGGATTCATATTAAAAAGTGAGCCGCAGCTGCTGGTACTTACCGATTACCAGATCTTTAATAAGCCCTACAGGACTAAAATATCCTCCAGGCAGAAGCAGCGCAAGTCGCGCGCAAAGGAATTTGCCGCCATAAAAAGGGGCGATTTTGTAGTCCATGAAACCTACGGAATAGGAAAATATGACGGCCTGGAAGTAATAAAAATTGGCGATACCAGTCAGGAAAGCATCAAGATACTCTATGCCGAGGGAGGCAAGGTATACGTCAACCTGAACTATTTCCACCTGGTAAAGAAATTTTCTTCAAAGGATAACGAGGTGCCGAAGCTTTCCGCCCTGGGCAGCGGGGAATGGGAATCGGCCAAAAAGAAGGTCAAAAAGAGGATCAAGGAAGCCGCCCGCGAGCTCATCCTTTTATACGCTAAACGCAAGGCCAGCAGGGGGCACTCATTCAACACTGACACGATCTGGCAGAAAGAGCTGGAGGCTTCATTCCTTTACGAGGATACCCCCGATCAGGCGCGCGTCAGCGAGGAAGTTAAGACGGATATGGAATCCGAAAGCCCCATGGACCGCCTGGTGTGCGGGGATGTGGGATTCGGAAAAACGGAAATTGCAGTGCGCGCGGCTTTTAAGGCAGCCTCCGACGGCAAACAGACCGCACTGCTCGTGCCTACAACAATTCTTGCAGAACAGCACCTGAATACATTCAGGGACAGGCTTTCGCAATTTCCGATTAAGGTGGAAGGGCTCTCCAGGTTCCAGAATAAGGCAAAGCAGAAAGAAATTGTGAAAAACCTGGAAGAAGGTACCGTTGACGTTATTATAGGTACGCACAGGATACTGTCGAAGGACGTTAAGTTCCGTGACCTGGGACTGCTGATAATAGATGAAGAGCACCGTTTCGGCGTCATGGCCAAGGAAAAACTGAGAAATTTCAAGCTGAACGTGGATACCCTGACGCTGACTGCAACGCCAATACCCAGAACACTGAATTTTTCACTGCTGGGGGCCAGGGATCTATCCATTATTTCAACGCCACCGCCAAACCGTCAGCCGATTTATACACACGTGCAGACCTTTGATATAATGAAGATAAGGGAGTGGATACTAAATGAGCTGAAGAGGAACGGGCAGGTTTACTTTGTGCACGACAGGGTGCAGTCGATTGAAAAGATTGCCGAGTACCTGAGGAAGTATATACCCGAAATCAGAATTGCCATTGCACACGGCCAGATGAAGCCGCTTCAGCTCGAAAACGTAATTTATGACTTCCTGAACAGGAAATATGACGTGCTTCTGGCCACTAAGATCATAGAATCCGGTATTGATATTCCCAACGTAAATACTATTATTATAAACAGGGCCGACAGGTTCGGGCTTGCAGAACTGCATCAGCTGAGAGGACGCGTGGGCCGTTCCGACCGCCAGGCATTTGCATATCTGCTGGTGCCGTCGATTAAATCCATTAACAAGAAAGCCGTGCGCAGGCTGGAGGCAATTGAGGAGTTTACAGACGTTGGCGCAGGCTTCAACCTTTCGATGCGCGACCTGGAAATAAGAGGAGCCGGCAACCTGCTGGGCACCGAACAGACTGGGTTCATCGATACTGTGGGCTTCGACATGTACGTAAAACTGCTGGATGAGGCCGTAGAAGAACTGAAACGCCTGGAGTTCAGCGAGGTGTTCAAGGATCTGCCTAAGCAGAGAATGAAGACGGATCCAATAATCGATACTTACTTTGAGGTCGGTATTCCTCAGGCATTTATGCCTGACCAGGCCGACAGACTGAGTTTCTATACGGCGCTCTTCTCGGTTAAACGCCTGGAAGAGGTTGAGGAAATTAAAGAGGAAATGGAAGACCGCTTTGGCAAGCTGCCCGTTCTTGTAAAAAGGCTGATTGCAATGTCGGTACTTAAATATTACGCCTCATACGCCCTTTTTGAAAGAATCATCATTCAGCAGAAAAACATCACGCTGATACTCCCAAAGGGCGATAATGAGGATTATTATAAGTACAAGTTCACAGAGCTGATGCGCTATATAATGGATAATTACCAGAATGAGATTAAGTTCAGCCAGCAGAAAGAGGTGCTTAAGCTTATAATTCCAAACTATTTTGAGAATCCGGAAAAGATATTCGAATTCCTTATCAATTTCTGCAGGAAGGTGGAAAGAATAGTTAACCCGGCGGATACTTACTTCGACAGATATCAGGATCTGGTGGGCAGTAAGTAATCAGAGATTCTTCCGCTAACAGGAGCCTGATGGAATACATCAGTCAGATTCCATACATACTCCCGCTACAGGGCAGCGCGGGAGAATAGTTCACCCCCCATTAATCCCGGGGCTTTAACCCCGATCATAAAATGCGGACCGGGGGATGACCCGGGACCAAAAAATCCCGGAATATGAATTAAAATTCAGAGGGCAGATAAAACGGACATTTCTGACTAAAATCATTTTAAATTTAAAATTTTTTCTTTACTCTTTGCATTTGCGCAATAAATACCTTATAATTTATCGATCATAGCGATCCGGGCCAAAAAGGCATTTATTGTATCCGGTTTTTATAATAACAGAAATAATTACAAAACATAAAATATAAGTATAAGGGAATAATTAATAATGAACGGTAACAATTCGCAGGAAGTGAAGGAACTAGCCGCAATTGAAACAAGAGAGTGGCTGGATTCCCTGGACTATGTATTATATCATAGCGGTCCTGACAGGGTACAGGAACTGCTCAAAGAGCTGCAGATGCACGCCAGAAAGCATGACGTGAAAATACCCTTTACGGCAAATACTCCGTATATCAACACTATCCCTCACGAAAAACAGCCCCCCTTTCCGGGCAGCAGGGAAATAGAAAGACGAATTAAGAGTCTGATCCGCTGGAATGCAATGGCAATGGTTGTAAGGGCAAACAGGGAATCGAGCGGAATAGGCGGACACATCTCCACCTATGCTTCTGCGGCAACATTATATGAAATAGCATTCAATCATTTTATTCATGGCAAGGATGAAACCCATGACGGTGACCAGGTGTTCTTCCAGGGCCATGCCTCTCCCGGCATTTATGCCAGGGCTTTTCTTGAGGGAAGATTAACCGAGCAGCAGCTGAAGAATTTCAGGAGGGATCAGAACCCCGGGGGCGGGCTTTCTTCTTATCCGCACCCGTGGCTCATGCCAAACTTCTGGGAGTTTCCGACGGTTTCGATGGGACTTGGTCCCATAATGGCTATTTACCAGGCGCGCTTTAACCGCTACCTGGAAGACAGGGGACTCAAAAAGATGAACGGTACAAAGGTATGGGCTTTCCTTGGCGACGGAGAAACTGACGAACCGGAAGCACTCGGCGCAATTTCACTGGCCGCAAGGGAGAAACTCGACAACCTGATCTTTGTAATTAACTGCAACCTGCAGCGCCTGGACGGACCCGTAAGGGGAAACGGAAACATTATTCAGGAGCTGGAAGCCAGCTTCCGCGGTGTGGGCTGGAACGTAATTAAGGTAATATGGGGAGACGACTGGGATCCCTTCATTGAAAAGGATAAGAGCGGACTGCTCATTAAACGCATGAACGAACTGCTCGACGGGGAATCGCAGAAATACCTGGTTGAAGACGGCGCGTATATACGCGAACATTTCTGGGGAAAATACCCGGAATTGAAGGAAATGGTAAAGAATCTTTCTGATGAACAGGTAGCCAAGATGAGGCGCGGCGGCCATGATCCGGAAAAGGTCTACGCTGCATTCAAGGCTGCAGTCGAAACCACAGGATGCCCTACGGTAATTCTTGCCAGGACAATCAAGGGCTACGGACTCGGTGAAGCAGGCGAGGGCAAGAACATTACCCACCAGCAGAAAAAACTTAATGAGGATGAACTGAGGATCTTCCGTACCCGCTTCGGCATCCCTATCTCTGATGATCAGGTTGCAGAAGCTCCATTCTACAGGCCGTCTGAAGACAGCCCCGAGATCAAATACCTCCTCGAAAGGCGCAGGGAACTGGGCGGATTCCTGCCTAACAGAATCGTAAAGGCGCCCCCGCTCAAAACGCCGTCAGAGGATCTCTTCACGGAGTTCTATGAGGGTACCGAAGGCAGGGAAGCATCTACAACGATGGTGTTCGTGAGGATACTTACTAAACTGTTGAAGGATAAGGAAATAGGAAAATATATTGTGCCTATCGTGCCCGATGAAGCCCGTACTTTCGGTATGGAGGCCCTGTTCAGGCAGGTGGGTATTTATTCACACGTGGGACAGCTTTATGAGCCGGTTGACAAGGCAAGCCTTCTTTACTATAAGGAGGCCGTGGACGGACAGATACTTGAGGAAGGCATTACCGAGGCAGGATCGATGGCTTCATTCATCACAGCCGCAACCGCATACAGCTCCCATGGCATCAACATGATCCCATTCTTTGTGTACTACTCCATGTTTGGTTTCCAGAGAGTAGGCGACCTGGCATGGGCAGCCGGAGATATCAGGGCAAAAGGATTCCTGATCGGAGGTACCTCAGGGCGCACTACGCTTGCAGGCGAAGGACTGCAGCATCAGGACGGGCACAGCCACCTGCTGGCTTATCCGATACCAAATGTTGTGGCTTATGATCCTGCATTTGCATACGAGATTGCCGTGATTATCCGCGATGGAATCAGGCGCATGTATGAAGAGGGTGAGAGCATCTATTACTATCTGACAGTGATGAATGAGAACTATGCAATGCCTCCCATGCCTGAAGGCGAAGGGGTAAAGGAAGGAATACTGAAGGGTCTCTACAGGTTCCAGGCTTCCGGCAAAAAAGACGTGAAGGCCAGAGCCCACCTGCTAGGAAGCGGTGCTATAATGAATGAAGTACTGAAGGCACGCGATATACTTGAAGAAAAGTACAACGTGTCGGCAGACGTGTGGAGCGCAACCAGCTACAAGCTGCTTCACCTGGATGCAATGGATACTGCAAGGTGGAATATGCTGCATCCTGATGAGGAAAAGAAGGTGCCTTATGTTACACAGATGCTTCAGAATGAAGATGGTGTATTTGTAGCAGCCTCGGATTACGTACAGATACTTGCCGATTCGATTTCGAAGTACCTGCCCAGGCCAATAAATACACTTGGTACCTTCGGCTTCGGAAGAAGCGAGGACCGGCCCGGACTGCGCGACTTCTTTGAAGTGGATGCCAAGCACATAGTACTTGCAACCCTGAGCGCACTGGCCAGTGACAAGAAAATAAAGCCGGCGGTGGTGACAAAGGCAATCAGGGAGCTGGGAATAAATCCGGCTAAACCGAATCCCCTGCACGACTAGAATTAAGGCAGGAACACCAGGTGCCTGCAGCATAAAAGCAAATTTAAGGCACCCCTGGCATCAACTATGACAGGGGTGCCTTAATAAATGCTGTTGCGGGAATTTATAGAAATGAAAAATAATTGAAAGGAATAAATTAGCAGGTTTAACATGATACAAGAATTCAAACTCCCCGAATTAGGTGAAAACATAGCTGCTGCCGATGTACTGCAGGTATTGATCTCAGTTGGCGATCAGGTTAAAGCTGATCAGACTGTATTGGAAATAGAAACCGACAAGGCCACGATTGAAGTACCCTCAACAGTCAGCGGTATAGTCAGGGAAGTTAACGTAAAGGCGGGTGAAAAGGCAAAAGTAGGACAGGTAATCTTTACCGTGGAGGATCAGAGCGGAGCCGCACAGGAGGCAAAACCCGCAGCGGCCCAGGCGCCCAGGCCTCAGGAAGCGGCAAAAAAAGAAGAACCGAAGAAGGAAGAGGCTAAAAAAGAAGAAAAACCGGCACATGAGGAGGTCAGGGCACAGGCTACAATTAAGCCCTCTGCTGAGCAAAAAGGAGCGGTCCTGGAGTTCAAACTTCCCGAACTGGGAGAGAACATTGCCGCAGCCGATGTACTGCAGGTTAAAGTAGCCCCGGGTGACAAGGTTAAAAAGGACCAGGTTATTCTCGAGATTGAAACCGACAAGGCCACAATTGAGGTGCCTTCGGATATAAGCGGAACCGTAAAGGAAGTATTAGTAAAGGCCGGTGAAAAGGCAAAAGTTGGACAGGTTATTTTTACACTTGAAGTCGAGGGCCAGAAGGAAAGCGCCGGGAAGAGCATAACCGAAAAACAGGATGCTTCTGAAACCGGTGAAAATAAGATTGTTCCGGCTATGATACCGGAGACGAAAGCTGAGGCACCGGCAGCTGCCGCACCAGCACCACAGGCGCAGGCAAAAGCCGCACAGCCTTCAGCAACAAGAGTATATATAGAAGAAAAAGAAAAAACGGAGCCTTCACGCCTTGCTCCTGCTGCTCCAACGGTCAGGCGCTTTGCGCGTGAAATCGGGGTGGATATCAATCAGGTGACTGGTACGGGTCCCGGAGGCCGCATTTCAATTCCTGACGTGAAGGCCTACGCTAGGGAAGCCAGCCAGAGACAGCAGCTGGAGAAAGAAGGACCGCGCGCTCCTTCGGGCGTAATTGCAGAACCGCTGCCCGACTTCAGCAAGTGGGGCGAAGTCGAACGCAAGGATATGAGCAATATCCGCAGAAAGACTGCAGAGCACCTGAGCTATGCCTGGTCAACTGTTCCTCACGTTACCCAGTTCGACAAGGCCGACATTACAGAGCTGGAAAGGCTGCGCAAGATGTACGGCAAGCATGCTGAAAAACAGGGCGGCAAGCTGACCATTACGGCAATATTGCTGAAGATCGTTGCCTCGGCTTTGAAGGCTTTCCCGCAGTTCAATACAAGTGTCGATATGGCAAACAGTGCTGTAATCTATAAAAAGTATTTCAACATCGGAGTTGCCGTTGATACGGATCGCGGACTCCTGGTACCGGTAATAAAAGACGTGGATAAAAAGAATATAATTGAACTGGCAATTGAACTTAATAAGTTCGCCGAAAAGGCCAGGAATAAAAAACTGGCGCTCGAGGACATGCAGGGAGGTTCATTCACAATTACTAACCTGGGCGGAATAGGCGGTACATATTTTACTCCTATCGTCAATTCGCCCGAAGTAGCTATCCTGGGGGTTTCCCGCGGAAGCTACGAGCAGGTCTATATTGACGGCCAGTTTGAGCCGCGCCTGATGCTGCCTCTTTCATTATCCTATGATCACAGGATAATTGATGGCGCTGACGGAGCCCGCTTCCTGCGCTGGGTTGTGGATGCCGTTCAGCAGCCGTTTTTGATGGCGCTGGAAGGTTAGAATTAAAGTATAAGAGCAGCTTCAGGATCCGGTGAAGAAAAACCGGCCCGGGAAGTTTACAATTTTTAAGATTAGCATTATATTCAGGATCCTGATCCTGGTCCTGTTTACGGGCTTTGCTCTTATACTAATACATTAACAGAAATTAATCATTGGAGTTTAACTTTTATGAGCAACAGAACACAACTTGCTGTTATCGGAGGCGGACCGGGCGGATATGCCGCTGCATTTCTGGCCGCAGATCTGGGCATGCAGGTTACATTGATCGACCTAGAGAAAAATCCCGGCGGCGTGTGTCTCTATCGCGGATGTATACCCTCAAAGGCACTGCTGCACGTGGCAAAACTGATTAACGAGACAAAACACTCTGCAAACTGGGGGATTGAATTCGATAAGCCCAGAATAGACCTGGATAAACTTAGGACATGGAAAGAAAGCGTAGTAAATAAGCTGACCGGAGGACTGGGTGTTCTCTCCAAACAGAGGAAAATTACTTACGTTCAGGGCAGGGCAACTTTTCTGAACGCAACTACCCTTCAGATTGAGAAAATGGAAGGCGGAAAAGAAGAGCTGGACTTTGAGCACGCCATTGTATGTACCGGCTCACTTCCCACGCAGATCCCCTCGCTCAGCCTGAATTCCCCGCACGTCATTGATTCAACGGGCGCGCTGGCATTGAAGGACATTCCTAAGAATATGCTGGTAGTGGGCGGAGGCTACATTGGCCTGGAATTGGGATCAGTTTATGCGTCGCTGGGAACAGAAGTTTCTGTGGTTGAAATGACGCCGGGGTTATTGCCCGGAGCTGACCGCGACCTGGTAAACATCCTGGCTAAATCACTGGCACCTGTAATGAAATCCATCATGCTCAGCACCAAGGTAGTAAAGATGGAAGAAGTGGAGGGTGGCATAAAGGTAACATTTGAAGGCGAAGGCATACAGGAAAAAGAGCAGGTGTTTGAAAAAGTGCTGGTTTCAATAGGACGTACGCCGAACCCCAGAGGCGTAGGCCTGGAGAATACAAAAGTGGAAATTGACAATCGCGGGTTTATAAAGGTAAACTCACAGATGCAGACGGCTGAACCGACCATTTATGCTATAGGCGACGTGGTTGGCAATCCGATGCTGGCACACAAGGCCTCTGCCGAAGGCAAAGTTGCAGTCGAGGTAATTGCAGGCCACAACGTGGAGTTTAAACCTGCGGCAATCCCGGCCGTAATATTTACCGATCCTGAGGTTGCCTGGTGCGGACTGATGGAAAATGAAGCCAGGGAAAAAAATATTGAAGTAAAAGTCGCCCGTTTCCCGTGGGCCGCCTCAGGCAGGGCAACCACGCTCGATAGAAGCGACGGAGTGACCAAGCTGATAATCGATCCGAAAACGGAAAGGCTGCTGGGAATGGGAATCGTGGGCCCCGGCGCCGGCGAAATGATAGCCGAGGGCGTTCTGGCCATCGAAATGGCCGCCCTTGCAAAAGACGTGGCGCTCAGCATTCACCCTCATCCTACACTCTCAGAAACCGTAATGGAATCTGCCGAAGTATTTTTCGGTCAGAGCACACATCTTTACCGTCCAAAAAGAGGCTGATTTTGGCCCAAATTTAAGAGCGGGGACCCCTCCGCTCTTAAATTGAATATTACTTTATTATTTTTCATAGAATTTTCTTATTTTTGTACAGATTTTTGCACCCATGAGATTTGGGACATCTCCCCGCATGAATTGCAATTTTCATTTTGTACAATCTTAAGAGGAAATAAAGTGTCAATTAAAAGTAAAATAATTGAATTTTTCAGTAAAAAAGAAAAGGTCAGTACCGGTGGCGGCGATAAGGCGCTGCAGAAGCAGGTTGCAATGGGCAAGCTTCCGGCACGTGAACGCATCAAGACACTGCTTGATCCCGATTCATTCCACGAGACCGATCTGTTTGTAGAACATAAATGCACCGATTTTGATATGGAGAAAAAGCAGCTTCCGGCTGATGGCGTAATAACCGGTTCAGGTACGATTGCTGGCCAGCCGGTCTGTATATTTGCGCAGGACTTTACGGTTGCCGGAGGCTCACTTGGACTCATGCACGCCAGGAAAATTACCAAGATCATGGATAACGCCGTCAGGCTGGGTATGCCATTGATAGGCATTAACGATTCAGGCGGTGCACGCATACAGGAAGGTGTTAATTCACTTGCAGGCTACGGCGAGATCTTCTACAGAAATACGATGGCCTCGGGCATCATTCCACAGATCTCTGTAATACTGGGTCCCTGCGCCGGCGGTGCAGTTTACTCACCAGCCCTTACAGATTTTGTCTTTGTGGTAGATAAAATATCCAAAATGTTTATTACGGGTCCTGAAGTCATTAAGACCGTACTCGGTGAAGAGATATCCATGGAAGATCTGGGCGGTGCAAGAGTGCAGACTGAAATTACTGGCAATGCGCACTTCTATGCCGAAAGTGAAATTGAGTGTTTTGAGCAGATTAAAAAACTCGTGTCTTTCATCCCATGGAGCAACAGGCAGAAAGCTGCGGCGATCACTCCAAAACTACCGAAAGCACAGTTTGATATTGAACGCATCATTCCGGTTGAAGCCTCAAAGCCATATGACATCAGGGATGTAATTAAATCAATTTGTGATGATTCCGATTTCTTTGAAATCCAGGAAAAGTGGGCGGCCAACATTGTAATTGGATTCGCAAGACTCAACGGTGAAACAGTAGGCATCATTGGTAATCAGCCCCTGGTATTGGCCGGTGTGCTGGATGTAGATTCATCCGATAAGGCAGCCCGTTTTATAAGGTACTGCGATGCTTTTGATATTCCACTTATTACATTTGTCGACTTACCAGGGTACCTGCCCGGCGTAGACCAGGAACATGCCGGAGTTATACGCCACGGCGCAAAGATACTTTACTCATACAGTGAAGCCACAGTACCCAAAATCACTGTTATTTTACGCAAGGCTTATGGCGGCGGTTACATTGCAATGTGTTCACGCCATCTGGGCGCCGATTTTGTATACGCCTGGCCAACGGCGGAAATTGCCGTAATGGGACCCGAAGGCGCTGCAAATATCATATTTAAGTCGGAAATTGCCTCGGCAAAAGATCCTGATGCAATGAGAAAAGTAAAAGTACAGGAATACAGCGAGAAATTTGCCAATCCTTATGTCGCAGCGGCAAACGGGCACGTTGATGCTGTTATTAATCCTTATGAGACCAGGGATACCCTGATCCATGCATTAAAGATCTCTGCAAACAAAATAGAAGCCAGACCCAATAAAAAACACGGAATACCACCATTTTAATATGACAGACAATACAGAACTATCGAAAATAATTATTGATGATACTGCTTACACGACAAAGGTTACTACAAAGTTTACCAGGAGAAAGCCTTTTGTTCCCAGGGATCCCAAACAGGTTTGTGCCGTTATTCCGGGTGTAATCCGGGATGTGTTTGTCAACAAAGGCCAGCGTGTAAAACGCAATCAGAACCTGCTGGTTCTTGAGGCCATGAAGATGAACAATTCGATTACTGCACCATTTGACGGGATTATTAAGGCTGTTAATGTTCAGACGGGAAAACAGGTTGCAAAAGGAGAGGTTATTCTGGAATTCGAGTAGATATTTACAGAAGACCCGTGTTACTGCAGATGTATCCATAAAATAATAGCGAGGATAATGCCGGTAGATTTAAGCAATGTGCAAGCATTTAAATCAGGAGACACTATCCTCGCTATCAACGATCAATTATATAAGGAAAGATTTATTTTTTATCCTTATTTCCTTGTTGCCGCACATTGCTTAAAATCTCTATTAAACGGCAAAAGGCATTTTCTGCAAGCAGCAGCTGCAGAAATAAATTTCTAATATTGAAGGCCATAACAGTACTTTACAAAACATATAAGCTTTTAGCTGAAATGTCAACATAAATGCTGAGTACCGCAATTGTAACAAAAAAGCCCGGCAATCAGGTCCGGGCTTTTTTATTTGAAACATCAGCGGCTATTTTCTTTCCTCAATTGGCACATAGTTCCGTTTTGTGCATCCGGTATAAATCTGGCGCGGACGGTAAATCCTTACGGTCGGATCTTCACGCATTTCCTTCCACTGCGCGATCCAGCCCGGCAGTCTGCCCAGGGCAAACATAACGGTAAACATTTCCGTTGGAATTCCCATTGCCCTGTAGATAATACCGCTGTAGAAATCTACGTTTGGATACAGCTTGCGTTCAACAAAATAGCTGTCCTCAAGTGCTATCCTTTCCAGGTTCTTAGCAATGTCCAGCAATGGATCATTAATTCCCAGTTCATTCAGTACGTTGTCGGCAGCTTTTTTAAGAATAGTTGCACGCGGGTCGAAATTCTTGTAGACCCTGTGTCCGAAGCCCATAAGCTTAAAGCCGGAATTTTTATCCTTTGCCAAATTTATGTATTTCTGATAATCGCCGCCATCATGATGGATCATCTGCAGCATTTCAATCACGTGCTGGTTAGCACCGCCGTGCAGTTTACCCCAGAGGGCGCAGATGCCGGAGGCAATTGTAGCAAAAAGATTGGCCTCGCTGCTTCCCACCATTCTTACAGTAGAGGTGCTGCAGTTCTGCTCGTGGTCGGCGTGTAGTATGAGCAGCAGATCCAGAGCGTCTGAGACCGATTGGGGCACTGTATATTCTTCAGCCGGAACAGCGAACATCATGTGCAGGAGGTCAGACGTAAAGTTCAGGTCATTCCTGGGATAGATATAAGGCTGTCCAACCGACTTCTTGTATGAAAACGCCGCAATTGTCTTTAATTTTGCCAGCAGGCGAATAATATTATTGTATCGTTCCTCAGGGGAATCGGGATAATATGCCGAAAGTGAAACAACCATTGAACAGAGTACGCCCATGGGATGAGCCGTAGGCGGATAGCCTTCGTAGAATTTTTTCATGTCCTCGCGCAGCAGGCTGTGGTGCGTGAGATCATAGTTGAATTTCCGGAGCTCTTCGGATGTTGGCAGATGGCCGAAAATTAAAAGATAAGAAACCTCGAGAAAGCTGCTCTTTTCAGCAAGTTCCTCAATGGGATATCCGCGGTATTGTAAAATTCCCTTTTCACCGTCTATAAACGTTATTGAACTTTCACAAGAGCCTGTATTGCCATACCCCGAATCAAGCGTAATTGCACCGCTCTTCTGCCGCAGAGCAGAGATGTCAATTCCAACCTCACCTTCGGTGCCAACTACAACAGGTAGTTCATACTCTTTTCCCTCAAGATTTAGCTTGGCATTATCCATGTTGTTTTCCTCTGAAAAAATTAGATAAAAGTTTGTTTAAGAACGGAATATTGCACTTTTTGCAGTGCCTCTGGAACGAACAAATATTACTTTTTTTTTGCGAAATGTCAAGATTAAAGAATAGCAATAAGCTCTGCGTGATCAGTTCTGTTTTCAACTGTCTGACCCCGTTTTTTTCAGGCCGGGCACCCGCCGCTTTTTCAACTGGCGGATGCCCAAAAAACCTGAAAAAAGAGTTATTTCAGCAGTACCATCTTATGTGTCACAGTAAAGCTGCCGGAAGTCAGCCTGTACAGGTAGACTCCGCTGGCCAGACGGCTGCCGTCAAACTGTACGCTGTAGCTGCCCGCCTGCCTGAACTCATTGACCAGGGTTGCCACTTCCTGGCCGATTGCATTAAATACCTTCAGCTGGACGATGCCTGCCTGAGGTATCTGGTATTTAATCGTAGTAGCCGGGTTGAATGGGTTCGGGTAGTTTTGTGAAAGACTGTAATCGGTAATTACCGTTGAGGCAGTCTTAACGCCGGTTGCCACTTCAGGGCTAAGTGTCAGGTCAACCGTCTTGTTCTGGTTTGTTGTATAATCAAGGTCTATGTTCGACTGCTGAGTGCCGGTGTATTCGAACTTCTCCGAGCCAACAAAGTACTTGCCGGGAGCAACATCATCAATAGAGTAGTTGCCCTGGGCATCGGCAGTTGTATAGGCCACTATGTTGGAGTTGATGTCAGTCAGGAATACGAATGCACCGCTTATGCCGTTGCCGGTCTTATCCTTGATGCGTCCTTTTATTACGGCAAAACCACTGTCTGGTACGGGATTAACCTTGAAATTAATGCCTGCAAGCTGAGTATTGCTGGTGACTACAATTGAATCGGCATCCTTCCATTTCAGGGTCTGAAGACTGTCGTTACGGTAGAATGTGGGCAGGAATCCCTGTTCCGGTACAGCCAGAAGAATATATTTACCGGGTGCCAGATTATTGAAGGTGTAATTACCCAGAGAATCCGTCAGGGTGGAGATGTGTTTCCTGGACTTATTCTGCTCATTCATCTTAAATGCCGTTATGCTCGAAATAATTCCCCTGCCCGAAGGATTCAGGGAATCTCCCGTGCTGGTCACCCTTCCGCTGATGCTGCTTTTGTTTACTTGTGCTACGGTATCCAGTACGAAATTAAGCGTCAGGTTATTCTTTATGGAAATTCTGTCGGCTTCGGCAAATTCAAGCTTATTATTATAGAATTCGCCTATATATTTACTCTGCCCCAGGGGATGCGCATATACTATGATGGAGTCGCCTCCCTTGAGGTTCATGGAATATTTGCCGGTACTATCGGTAAATGTAAATCTGTAATAAGGTGAATAGTACCTGTGAAGAAGTGAAATGACTACGATTCTGGCACGAATGCCCTTCCCAAGTGTATCTGTTACGGTGCCACTCAGCGTATACGTAGCCTGGGCGGCTTTAGCCTTAAGCGCAGCATTATAGACAGCATTTGTATCCCCCTGATTGATTACTATCTGTGTGGCTTTGGAGAGGGAGTCGGTGTTATTGTAGAATTTGCTCGTGTATCCGGGAGCGCTGAACTGCAGATAATAACTGCCCGGATATACTCTTACTGAATATCTGCCTGAAGTGTCGGTGATTGCAGCGAAGTACCGCCAGCCTGAAGAGGGTATAACTGCAACTCTGGCCCTGTTAACCGGTTTACCCGTCTGTTCATCAGTAATCAGTCCCTTCACTGTAACAGGTTCGGGAGGAGCCGGGAGTGTAACCGTTACGGTATCCGAATTTTTACTGGTTCTGCGCAGACTGTCGGTCGATGTAATATAATAGGTATAGGTCTTACCGGCCGTGACAAATTTATCTGTAAAAATATTGCTTCGCTCTCTGGTCGGAAGTCTCATGAACTTTCCCTGATCTGTCATTGAACCGGATTTCTTATATATGGTATAGTAGGCTATCTTCATATTAGCTGCAGTATCCGGAAGCCAGGTTAGTTTGACAAAGGTGAAGTAGCCTATTGTGTCAACTGTGGCTTTAAGGCCGGAGGGAGCAGCCGGCTGGGCGTAAATAAAAGAAAAAGTAACGAGAGCTAAAAAACACGAAAGTACGAACCTTCTCATATTATCCTCCTTTACATTATTAATCATCTGATGCATTTGACTTAACAAAACTGAATGAACATTTTAAAGACTATTTGGGTAAAAATTGTTAGGTTTGCATACACAAACCATCAAAATTTAAGATAAATGAAATCATAATAGATTCAAGACATTAATTTAATGAGAAACCCGCTGCTGATAGCCATATTAGGAATAGCCATCGCCGGAATTACCTTCGGCCTGGTCTCCCCGGTAACAGTTATTCTACTGGAGACGAATCATACCCCCAGCTGGATAACGGGTACCGTTACCACTATGCTTTATGTCAGCGTGGTATTGTTCTCAAGCCTCACCGGAAAACTGATTGACAGGTATAGTGTAAAGAGAATACTGTCAATCGGCCTGCTTATAATATCCATTTGTTCGCTGGGACTGATATTCTGGCGCAATTATTATATACTATTCAGCGTCAGGTTTTTCCATGGCATAGGGGTGACATTTGTTTTTGTGGCAACCGAAGTCCTTATCAATTCAATAAGTGATGAAACAAACCGGGGCCGCAATATTGGTCTGTATGTCACTTCACTTTCTGCCGGAATAGCAGTCGGGACACTTCTTATCTGGACGGTAAGGATATATGAATGGCTGCCCTTTGTAATCGGAGCGGCAATAATTCTTCTTGTCTATATGCTGGAGGGATTGCTGCTTACTGAATTGAAACCGGCTGAAAAGCAGCAGACGGAAATGCCTGAAAAATTCCCGATCAGGCTCATGCCGCTCATTGCACTTTCTTCGGCTGCTGTTTATGGTGTATTTGAATCCTCCATTACTGTCGTAATTCCGCTGTTTGGCCTGAGGAGCGGTTTTACTGAAGGCGAGGTTTCATATTTCCTGGCCGCATATGTAATTGGCGGGATAATACTGTTGTATTATATAGGCAGGTCATCCGACAGCAAACCGAAGTTCAGGCTGATGCTGATTATTGCTGCCATCCTGGGGGTGTTTTTCCTGCTGCCAGGTTTTTTGTCCGGCCCGCTGTTTCTTTCGGTGGTGTTTTTTATTATTGGCGGATTTGTGCCTGCTTTTTACACAATAGGACTGACATACACGGTTGAAAAAGTTAAAAAGCCCTTTATTGCGCAGGCTAACGGGCATTTTGCAATGTTTTACGGGGTTGGAACATTGGTGGGACCAATTGCCGGATCCATGCTGGTTGAATTCAACAGGCAGTATGCTTTCTGGGTTACTTCTGCACTTTTATGCTTTGCTTTTCTGATTTATTTTGCCATATTCCAAACTGAAAAAAAATAAAGATTGGGCCGGCTGCCCGGCTTTATTGAGTTTTAACAATGACATTTTAGTGTGATATTTATACTGTTTTATGCAGACAAAGATATTAAATATTATCAGGCTTATTCATCAGATCAGCGGCAGCAAAACTGCTTACCTGCTGAAGGCAGACGGGATGGTTCCGGAAGTTACGGATTACTCCGGGGATGCAATAGTCTGCGGTTTTGAGGATTTTAATGCGGAGATATGCAAGGCGCAGTCATTGAATCCGGATGCAATTCTCATGTGGCCTTCATTCAGGGAACTGTCAGAAAAAACCGCCATAAAATCGGCTTACATAAAGAGAATTGAGAACAAGGCTTTCAGGAATACGCAGTTGTTTCTGGTGCTCCTTTCAAACAAGGCCGGATATTTTAAATCTTCCAGGCTAAAAAACATAGAAATACTAGAAAATTTCCTGAGTGATTATCTGGAGGTCGCAGGTTTCAGGTCCATTGAGGAATCCCTTAAGGAAGCCAGCAAGAATATAGAGGCCATTCTCTACTCAACCAACTCAAGAGGGGACAGGTATCTATTCATCACCGATGCAATAAAGAAAATGCTGGGGTATGATCCGGAAGAAATAATGCAGGGTCCCAGGAAAATTCTCAGGATGATAAATCCGCAGCACTTCAGGCGTTACAAGGAATTTGCAAGGCTTCTTCAGAGCGGAAACACGGCAACAGCCGAGTATCTGGTAAAAGATAAGGCGGGAATTGAGCACTATATCCGCAACTCGGGTTTCCCGGTAGCCAAAGATGGAAAGATTGTACGCATTGATGGCGTTATAAGCGATATAACAAAAGAAAAAGAAATTCAGCTCAGGCTTGAAAAATCAGAGGAAAGATTCCGCCTTCTTATAGAAACGGCAAACGATCTGATTTTCAATCTCGATAATTACGGCTATTTCCTCATGGTGAACAATTATGGTGCGCTTGCATTAGGATATAAGCCCGAGGAGATGTGGGGAAAGCATTTTCTGGAATTTATAAGTGAAAACAGCAAAGCGGAAATAGCCATCGCATTCCAGCAGATTTTGAAGTCGGACCAGGTCGTCTCCTTCGACGCAGTTTTTGTTGACAAGTTCGGAAAAGACATGATCTTTGAGATACAGTGCAGGCCGACAAAGAATAACGACGTAATATCAGGTATGCTGGGAATCGGGCGCGACATAACGCAGCGTTACAGGGATGAGGAGAAGTTAAAGGACCTGAATTCCAAGTTTATTGAGGCCAACAGGCTTATTTCCATCGAGCGCGACCGGGCCAAGCAGCAGGTATCGGTGCTGGAGGAGCTGAACAAGCTTAAAAGCGAATTCATTTCCAATATATCGCATGAGCTGAGGACCCCCCTGGCTTCAATTGTAGGCTTTTCGGAGACAATTACACAGGATCCTAATATGCCCCGGGAGATGATAATGGAATTCAGCAACATAATTCTCAGCGAGGGAAAGCGTCTGGCCAGGCTGATAAATGACGTGCTTGATTTTGCTAAAATGGAATCAGGAAAGCTGGAGATCTTTAAGACTGAATTTGACGTTTCCGAACTCCTCAGGGATATTTCTGAAAATGCCCGGGAAGAAGCACGGCAGAAGGGTATTGTTCTTAACCTGGATATGCCGGAAGCTCCGGTTTTACTGCAGGCAGACAGGGAAAGGATAACACAGGTCTACCAGCACCTTATCAATAATGCAATAAAGTTTACTGATAAGGGCGGGCGTATTACTGTAATTGCCCAGAATTTCATGAAGGAATTTGAAGTAATCGTCAGCGATACCGGTCTGGGAATCCCTTCGAGGGACCTGCCGAATATTTTTCAGAAATTCTACAAGGCCGCAAGACCGGGCACGCAGATTCCGGGTACGGGTATCGGGCTGGGTCTCGTAAAACAGATAGTTGACCTGCACAGGGGCCTGATATCGGTTCAAAGTGAAATAAACAAGGGGACTACATTTATAGTAAAACTACCCAAGAGTATAAATTAAACAGAGGACAATTTGGAAAAACTAGTTTTTATTGTTGATGATGAGAAGGCGATTTCAAAGCTTCTAACCTACTGGGTAAAGGATAAATGGAAGTACAGGGTTGAAGCCTTTGAAAACGGTGAGGATATGTTAAAACGCCTTCCAGCAAATCCTGATCTGATTCTGCTTGATATAATGCTCCCTAATATAAATGGAATTGAAGTATTAAAAAGAGTAAAGCAGTATAACGAAAACATACCTGTAATTATGCTTTCTGCACAGGGGAGTATAGAAGTAGCCGTTGAGGCTCTTCGCCTGGGAGCATTCGATTACTTTCCGAAACCCATTGATACCCAGCGGCTGGAACCGGCAATAAAAAATGCCATTAAAAACTATGACCTGCTTAAAGAGCTGACTCTTCTGAAGGAGGACGTGCAAAAACAGTACAGCTTTGAGAATATAATCTCGGCTGACAAAAAGATGCAGGACGTATTCAAGATGGTCACTAAGGTTCTTAACAATGATATTACAGTACTCATCCACGGAGAGAGCGGCACCGGAAAGGAACTGATTGCCAGGGCTATTCACTTTAACGGCATCCGCAAGGATAAACCCTTCGTGGTGGTAAACTGTGCCTCGATTCCGAGGGAGCTGCTGGAGAGCGAACTGTTCGGACACGAAAAGGGGGCTTTTACAGGGGCATACCAGAGAAAAATCGGTAAATTCGAACTCGCACGCGAGGGTACAATATTTCTGGATGAAATCGGGGATATGCAGATGTCGCTGCAGGCAAAGATACTCAGGATAATTCAACAAAAAGAACTTGAAAGGGTCGGGGGAAGTGAAGTAATCAAGACCGACGTACGCATAATATCGGCAACGAATGTGGATCTCAGGAGTGCGGTTGAAAAAAAGGAATTCAGAGAGGATCTTTTCTACAGGTTAAATTCTTTCCCTATTACAATTCCTCCTTTGAGGGACAGAAAAGCAGATATACTCATTCTCGTGGATCATTTTATTGAAACTTTCAACAGGAAACTTGGCCGTAATCTGAAGGGCTTTACCAAAAAGGCGCTCAGGATGGTCTATGAATATAACTGGCCGGGCAACGTAAGGGAACTTGAGAACACCATTGAAAGATGCATTATTCTCGCGGAATCTGATTATATAGACGTAAATGATCTGCCCACACACATAAAGTCTGCAGATGGAAGTTCAAGTGTAAACCTTTCGGGGCCATTGTTTGGGGCGGAAATGGAGATTATTCCGTTTGACCGCCTGAAAGAAGAAGCTATTAAACATGCTCTGAAGGTCACGAACGGTAATATTGTTGAGGCTGCCAAAAAGCTTCAGATCGGAAGGGCTACCTTCTACAGGTTTATGGAAAAATACAAGATCTCGGCAGAGTAGTCCGGAAAAGGTCAAAAAATGTAGTTAAAACTGGCGGATTAAAGTGCAGCCGGGAAATCCCCGGCTGCTAATAAATAAATCTTAGTACTGAACCGCAATGCCCTGCTTTATGTATTCAAAGTATTCGGTTGACAGCGTTACCTGCCTGAAAATGTCAATTATATTCTCTTTAGTAATCTTCATAAAATCCTTTTCCAGGGGTGTGATCAGTACTCCTCCCATGTCGACGGAGGCCGGACTCAGCAGTATGTTTTCCTCTCCGGTGGCGAAATAATAAGAAGGGCGGTGTTTTGCACGCGGGAAAACCTGTACGCGCCACTTATTATCATCGTAAGAGGACAGCAGATTCATCATCGGCTCTTCACCCGCAGGAGATATTTTGGAGAACAGGTTATAGAACTTATTGAAGGCTGCAATAACTGCTTCTTTGTCTGAGGACTCGAATGAGAAGAATTTCCTCAGATACTTATCCACGGCATAGATCTTAACGTCAGAATTGTCAACTATTTTTGTTCCGAACCTTTCCTTTATTTCGTCGTATTCTTTGTCTATTGGCATAAAATACTTTTCCCCGGCCTGGAAATGCAGGTGATCGGGTGCCGAGGCCCCGCATTTGGGTCCATTATAAAATACCGTATAGTACTTAGCCAGGTCCTTGCTGAAACTGAGCATTTTGGAGAAGGAATCCTGAATTTCCTGCGGTAAATGCTCCACATTAGGCAGCGTATAGTGTTCGTTAAAAATAGGGAAAGGATTACAGAGCACTAAATAATTGTTTCCATCCAGTATTCCTCTTTGTTCAGGAGGCAGATTATTAAAGCACAGGAAACATTTTCTCTCTTTTATGGATTTTTCGTCCACTTTGGCGGCAGAAGAGGTAATTCTGCCCGGATTAAACTGTACCTTTATGTTAAAACCATCAAATTCAAAGTCCCTGACTTCCACGCTTCCCAGGCTTTCGTAGCCCTTTCTTAAGAGTTCCCAGGCCTGTTTTTGCTGGGCAAGCAAGGCTTTCGCCCTGCTTGCCAGGTCATCTCCTGAAAGATATGGTTTTAATTCGGTTTCGGGAATAATTATATCTTCAATCATAAAGCGTTTTTTCTCTGCCTTGCAATTAATTCAAAGGTTCTGATTCTGTCCTTGTAGAGGTTATAGGTATTCTGTTTCGCGATATCCAGGGCTGCATCAGAATTTCCTTCCCATCTGCGGCACATGTATATCGGTTCATAGATCCTGCCTATCTGGTATTCCCTTGAAATTGCGAGTCCTAAGGCATAATCTTCACCATAGCTGACGTTGGGGACTTTTATCTTCCTGAGAACCGGGGTATAGAAAGCACGTGGTGCTCCAAGACCATTGATTCTGAGGGCATTGTTTCTGCCGTTATCAGGAGTCCATTCTTTATGATCAATAATTCCCGGGGGAATTTCCTCGAGCTTAAAGTTAGTCATCTGATAGGTGCCAATTACCATGGCACATTTTTCTTTCTTGAAGGTGTCGACAATTTTCTGAACGGTGGTTTCATCTTTATATATATCATCGCTGTCGAGCTGAATGGCAAATTTTCCGCATTTCGGGTGATGAACTGCTGCGTTCCAGCATCCGCCGATACCCAGGTCTTCCCTTTCAGGAATTACGTGTATCAGGAGGCTGCTCTTTGCGGCTACTTCGGCCAGAGCTTCTGTTGTTCCGTCAGTCGAATGGTTATCTACCACGATCAGGTTAAATGGGAAAGTGGTTTTCTGTTTCAGCACAGATTCAACAGCATCAGAAATTGTCTTAGCGCGGTTCTTAACCGGAATAATTACAGAAGCCTCAAATTCAAAGTCCCCGTCGTTCAGGTCAATTTCCCTGAAGACCGGTTCAAGATAGGCGCCTACTTTCTTCAGGTGGTAGGTTGCTGCAATTTCCATCTCAATCTGAACGGCGCGGTTTCTGGGATTCACATAATCAAAGAGTTTTTCGCCGGATTTGCGGACGTCAGTTTCTATTGTAGAATAAAGATACTCAGGTACGCGTACAATTGGATACTTCTGTGAGATCTTCAGTCTGAGGTCATAAAGTCCTGCAAACTTATAGTCGCTTTTTTCCTGGTTTGAAAGAACATCCTTAAGAGCCGGGGTGCTGAAGAAGTAAACATATCCAAAATTAAAATCGTCTCTCAGACTTCCAACCTGATAATCTATCACCGGAAGAGCCGTTCTGGTACCTTCCTTTACTTCATAGTAATCAGAAAAGACCAGACCTGCGCCAGTATCTTCAAGCACATTCATAAACCTTTCGAGTCCGAACTGGCCGAACTCAATCAGGTTGTCCTGTGTAATGAGAAGAGTATAGGCTGAATTGGATTTCTCCTTTAGTAGAGAAATGGTCTGGCTGCTTAAAAGAGAGTCAACCTTTATCTTTTCGCAACCAGGGATATTCTGTTCTACATCAGATGTAGTAATCAAATAAACATTATCAACCAGTGAGGAGTTGATCAGTTCCCGCACTGTTTTTTCAGTATAGCTGTTACCGCTGTAAGGAATGAAAGCCGTGATTTTACTTTCCATCAATTCTCCGATATATATTAGTTTTTGCTGGGCGTAATTTAATTAAAATTATACAAATAAGCATTAGAATAGGACATCTATGGATCTTTTAAAGCAGGAAATCAGAAGCAGAAATGAGCCGTTTGAAAAGTGTTTAATAATTAATATGAAAACTTTTTAAAAGAGTATGAACAAAAAAATGATAAAAAACCAAGAGTATATATATAAACCGAATAAATATGCTCAGGAAGTCGAATATTCCAATATCTTCCCGGCGGCCTGTAACGGGCAGTATATGTTTGAAAAAATTTCCCAAATGGAGTTTATTTATAATAGAAAGTTAATATAAAACTAAAACGAGAGGTATATTTGAATTCGATAACCAAAGCACTAGTACTGTTGGTCATGTTACTTTTGGTCGGATTTACCATTTTGGACAAAGAGTTGAAGGATGAGGAAATTAGTAAAAAAAGTGCTGAGATAAAAGAATTAAATAACGAAACAAATTCTGTAAAAACTGTGAAGGAAGAGAGTTCTTTTATCCAGTTCTTAGATAAAGGGAAAATGACCGCATCCTGGTATGGACCAAGGTTTCATGGCAAGCTGACGGCCAACGGCGAGGTTTATAATCAGATGGCCTTTACAGCTGCTCATAAATGGTTTAAGTTTGGGACTCTGCTAAAACTTACAAACGTTAAAAACGGAAGTTCTGTAATTGTAAGAATCAATGACAGAGGACCGTACATAGGCGGCAGGGAGCTTGACCTGTCAAAGGGCGCTGCAATTGCCCTCGGGATTATTAAAAAGGGTATAACGAGGCTGAAAGTTGAGGAAATAGCACTAGCCGATGAGAACAAACCTCTTCTGGCTCTTAACTAAAGAAAATAAAAAAACCTGCATTAAGCAGGTTTTTCTCTTTTTAAAGTGTTCTCAGACTCTTTATATATTGTTAGTATCAGTCCATCAATACCTGGGATACCTTAACTGACTGGGTGATGGGGATGATCATGTTCTGCTGTCCGGTTGCAGCCAATGTCATTTCATTATCCAGGATGCCGTCGATTTTAACCATTATGCCCCTGGAGGGATCAAAATATGAGTTCCCGGTCATTTTGCCCGTGCCTTCCATTGTAAAGTTCATACCCTGGATCTCTGCACTCCCGTTACTCTTAACCTCTGAGGTATAAGCAAGTTTAAGACAATCGTGTCCCTGCAAATTCTCCTTGCCCACGATTGTATAAGTGGTGCTGGTGCTGGTGATTATTTTGCCGGAGCCCATTATTTCCATAGTATCTTGCGTAGTGGCGTTCCAGGGTTCACCTTCCTTTATCTCCTTACCCGGCAAAACAGCAAACTTCACGTATTCTCTTTGTGAAATTCCAAATCCTTCGAAGCCTCCAACCTTATCGAGCACTTCTTTATTAAGTATTTTCCCGTACTCATTCAGGGAAATTCTTGATCTCTTATCCTTCAGGGCTTCAAGCGACATTGTGGTATCTTTCATAGGATTTTTTGAAACGATGGTTCCTGAATCCAGAGAGGCGATAATTTCAATATTCCCGTCCTTTACATTATCCACAAGCATTTTAACCGAAAAGTTATTGTTCATGGACATTTTTATCTCGCGGCCCATTACCTCCTGTGTCTGGGCACCGTCGGCAGTATTGAGATAATGATAGGTTTTCCCTTTTTCAAAGTTATACTTCAGATTGTACCCGGACTGGGCCATCAGGCCTGATGTCAGACTTACAAAAACCAGGGCTGTAAAGAGCGGCAGAAATTTTCTCATAAATTCTCCATGTTTATTTTTGTGAAATTTGTTTGGGAACTGATCTGTTATAATGAATATCATTTGCAATTCTGAGTGCAGTCAGGAACACCAGTTTAGCCACGCGGGAAGTCTTGGTAAAATCTATCCTTGAAACCTCATCGCTTACCTTGTGGTAATCAGCTTCCATACCTGTATTATAAAATATTGAAGGCACACCTTTATTCAGGAAGCTTGCCTGGTCGCTTCCTCCACTATGCTGTTCCTGGTTATAGGCAAGTTTGAACCCGATGTTTTCATTTTCCTCCTGGTTGATCCGGGCAAGTTCAGGGCTGCGCGAAGAGGCAATAATATAGAGTGAATCCGGATTGTTGCGGCCTATCATATCCATGTTCAGCATGGCAACTGTTCTTTCAATCGGGATAACGGGATTGTTCACATAAAAGGATGAACCAAGCAGGCCCAGTTCTTCGCCGGCAAATGCAATCAGAATTATGGTTCTTTTGGGTTTTTGTTCAAGTGCTCCCAGTGCTTTGGCTAAAACAAGAAGTCCCCCGGTTCCGGAGGCGTTATCATCAGCCCCGTTAAATATAAAATCCGTGCCTGGCTTATGGTCTTTAACATAACCGACGTGGTCGTAGTGGGCCCCTATTACCACCGCTTCATTTTTTAGTATAGGGTCAGAACCCTCTATTATGCCGATTACATTATAAGCAGGGGTTTCGGTAACTACGGTATTTGTCTTGAGAAAAGTCCTAACTTCAGGCAGCGCAAAGGAATGAGGGGAAGTTTTTGCGTCTATTGTCCTTTGCAGTTCTTTCAGATTGGCGACCGAACCGAACAGTTCATTAATAATCTCCTTACCAGCCTGTACAACCGGGATTTTGCCTGTCTCATCCCCGATGAGGCTTACAGGGAGTGCGTCTTGGGGAATTGTCTCAGACAAAGAAGGCCAGGGAAATCCTCTTGGGGATAGAGAGGTATGATTTAGCGGGTCCTGTGCGATGATTATTCCCCTGGAGCCATGGTTTATGGCATTTTTTACTTTTTCCCTTACCTGCGAATAAACAGTGGGCTTAGTGCCCTGAAACACCGAGGATGAATCCTCTTCACCCGGTTCATGGCGCATCACAAAGACAATTTTATCCTTTACATCAACACCCTTATAATCATCATAATTATACTCCGGGGCGGTGATTCCATAACCGGCAAAAACAACGGGAGCAGTTACCTCATTGTTGGCCGTCATTTCAAAGGGGGTAAATTCAGTTTTAATCTTATAGCTGTTCTGACCGCCATTTTTGTAGATTACAAGCTGATTGCCTGTCCCCAGCGTAATAATTCCCAGGTTTACTTTCTGGAAATAGCTGCCGTTTGCACATTTCAGGCCGCAGCTATTGAATTCACCTGAAATATATGCAGCCGCACTGTCAAGCCAGGGTCCCGGAGTCCTTCTGCCCATCAGAGAATCTGAGGCAAGAAAAGAAATGTGTTTACGGGCCAATTCGGGTGTGATAAGATTAATCGCGTTTTCCTTGTAAAAACCGGATGAGCTGCATCCAAAGAAAGAAAAACCAGACAGAATAGCCAGACAAAATAACTGTTTCACAGAAAGTTCCTCCGCTACTATTAGGAATAGCCCATATAACACAAAGGTATATGGTTCAGGAATGAAAAAGTAACATGTGTTACCAAGGCATGGAAACATTATCGCATGGAATATTCCAAAGCCATCTGCCGGGCTTTGGAATATTTACCTGAAACTGCCGATTGTGTCAAAAGAGCAATATTATATTGGTGGAACTTAGTCAGAATATTTAATAAAAACCACTGCCGGGAGATCAAAAAAAATCAGTCATATCTGAGCGCATCAATCACTACCAGTCCGGAAGCCTTTCTTGCAGGATAAAACCCGAAGAAAATGCCGACAAGGCCTGCAAAGCCGAAGGACATGAACACCGTGAAGGGGGATATAACTGTACTCCAGCCGCTGAAGAAGCTGACTATCTGTGCAGTGATGAATCCGAATATTACGCCGATCAGTCCACCCGAAAGGCTAAGGACAACGGCTTCGAAGAGAAACTGGGTCAGTATATCGCTTCCCCTGGCGCCGATAGCCCTTCTTATTCCAATTTCCCTGGTCCTTTCCGTTACGCTGACGAGCATAATGTTCATGATGCCGATGCCGCCTACAATCATGGAAACGCTCGCAATGGATGCTAGAAGGAGTGTCAGAACTTTTGTGGTTTCCTGCGCGGTATTTGCTATATCCGTCTGATTTCTGATGGTAAAATCATCTTCATCCCCGGGAAGAATCTTGTGTGATTCTCTCATGAGGGTTTCCATTTCATTTTGAGCATCATTCATAGCATCAGAAGAAACTGCGCTGCAGAGGATCTGCTGTATGTTCTTGAAGCCGCTCAGCCTGTTCTGAACCGTGGTATAGGGTGCGAGTATAATATCATCCTGGTCGTTACCCGTGGCACTTTGTCCTTTTTCAGACAGGACTCCAATGACCTTAAATGGAACATTGCGAATTCTTATTTCCTGTCCTATCGGGTCCTGGTCCGGGAAGAGGTTTTCGACTATTGTCTGTCCCAAAATGCACACTTTGTTTTGTGTTCTTACATCCGCATCAGTAAAGAAGTCGCCTGAGGAAAGTGGCCACTGCCTGATATCAAGATAATCGGTCGATACACCCTGTGTGGCTGTATTCCAGTTACCCGTGCCGCCAATGACCTGGCCGCCGGCTCTGATTACAGGAGAAACGCCGGCCAGGAAAGTCGAGTTTTTTTTCAGTTTATCCACGTCATCGAGCGTAAGGCGGGTATTTGTACCGATGCCCATGCTGACGCCGCCCTGGCGGGTTGATCCTGGAAAAACAATTATAAGGTTAGTACCCAGGCTTGCTATCTGGTTTTCAATCTGGGACTGGGCTCCCTGGCCAATGGCTACCATGACTATAACTGCTGCCACACCGATAATGATTCCGAGTATGGTAAGCAGGCTTCTCATTTTATTCTTCAGTATTGAACCGATTGCTACCTGAAAAAAATCACTCCATTTCATGTTAAAAGCCCCTCCTTCCTCCCATGTTTCTGTTCTGTGAAGGGTTCTGGAAAGGGGTAGTGCCCTTTGGTTCATTTCCGCTTAAAATTCCGGAAATAACTTCCATTCCCTCGTGAATTCTCTCTGAGATAATCTCCGTATACTGGCCGTCGGTCAATCCGGTTTTAACCCTTGCCGCATTTAATTTCCCATTATTATCCAGATACCATAGCATGGTTGCATTGCGTCTGGTGCCATTTGGTGCTGACTGGCCGTTGAAGGAGGGGGAGCCTCCCCCGTTTTGTCCATTTCCACCTTCGGCAGAATATTGCGAATGGCTGAAAGACCCATTCCCATTTCTGGTGCTATCCCTTTTTCCTGCACCGGCTTTCTGTCCGAAAGAGGATCTGGCTTCAGCTATCATTTCCTGTGTCGGTCTCAGACGCAGAGCTGCATTAGGAACTTTGAGTACGTCCTCCGCGTGTGAGATCTGGAATTGTATTGTTGCAGTCATTCCGGGCAGGAGCAAGCCCAGGTTATTATTTACATTTATAACAACTGAGTAATTAACCACGTTCTGGATTGTTGTCGGCTGCAGTCTTATCTGCTGAACAATTCCTTCAAAGGTCTTATCGGGGTAGGCCTGCACAGTAAAGGTGACTTTTTGCCCATTCTGTATCTGGCCTATGTCACTTTCATCCACATTTGCAATTATCTGCATTCGTGAAAGGTCATTTGCTATTAAAAAAAGTGTGGGAGCCGAAAGGCTGGCTGCAACCGTCTGCCCCACGTCCACATTTCTGGCTATTACGGTACCGCTGATCGGAGCTGTAATAGAGGCATATTTGAGGTTAATCCGTGCCCGGTCAAGTTGTGCCTGTGCTGAACGCAGGTTAGCCTTTGAGACTGCCGCGTTGTATTGAGCTGTTTCCAGGTCCGTTTTGGCGGACAGGTTCTTTTGAACCAGTGTCTGGATCCTGTCCAGATCTCTTACGGACTGGTCATACTGTGCTTTGGCTTTCTCGACCGAACTTTGGGCATCCCGCACAGAGGCCGCCAGAAAAGTAGTATCTATAAGCGCAACCAGATCCCCTTTTTTGACTTTATGATTGAAATCTGTAAATATTCTGGCTATAGTACCGGATACCTGGCTTCCTACCTGCACTGTAATCACAGGATTTATAACCCCTGTACTGGAAACCAGTGATTCAATGTTTCCTTTTTCAACCTTGACGAACCTGAAATTGTTCTTCTCGTCTTTTGGGGAATCGAGCAAATAATATCCAGCAGCGGCAATCAGGATGACGATTA
>JBLMZM010000110.1:0-6585 GCA_050258815.1 Ignavibacteriales bacterium | reverse complement strand
CCAAAGACAAATAACTACCAGTCCATCCATACAACTGTAATCGGACCTGAGGGTAAATTAGTTGAAGTCCAGATTCGTACCCGGAAGATGCATGAGGTTGCCGAGAAAGGTGTTGCCGCTCACTGGAAGTACAAAGAAAATAAGTTTACGTCAGACGTTGAGCTCGAAAACTGGGTTAACTGGATCCGTGATGTATTCGAGAATGCATCCAGAGATGAGGCCAGTAAAGAAATTTTGGCCAGCTTTAAGCTGAATTTATATCAGGATGAAATTTACGTTTTTACGCCGAAAGGGGATCTCAGGCGTTTGCCCGTGAATTCCACGCCGGTGGATTTTGCATTTGAGATCCACAGTAAAGTAGGCTACCATTGTATTGGTGCAAAAGTAAATGGTAAGATTGTGCCTCTGGATACAATTTTACACAGCGGTGACCAGCTTGAAATAATTACGTCCAAGAATCAGCATCCCAACAGAAGCTGGGCAATGTTTGTTACTACACATAAGGCAAAATCAGCCATCAGAAAGTGGATTAACAAAGAAGAAGAAGAACTGATCCAGGCGGGGAAGGATATCTGGGACAAGAAGGTTAAAAAGCTGAAGCTTGCATTCAATACCGATGACGTCATAAAATTTTCTAAAAACCTAAAGTATGATGGTTCAGGGCAGCTTTATAAGGCAATTGCTCAGGAAAAGGTAAATCTTGATGAAGTACTGGTGCCCAAGAAAGAGAAAGATGCCAAGGAAAACAGCAACGAACTTGAATTTGACAGCTTTGCCAATATCGCAAGGACTGATCTGGGTGGAATTCTTGTAGATGGCAAGAGCGAAAATGTAATGTACAGTTTTGCAAAGTGCTGTAACCCGATTCCGGGGGATCCAATTGTAGGTTATATTACAATCGGCGAAGGCATAAAGATCCACAGGAAAACCTGTGATGATCTGATAAATATAGTTAAAAAAGGGGAAAACAGGCTTATACCCGTACAATGGCCTACCGTTGACAGCAATCTTTTTGTGGCCGGTCTCACAATCGTTGGGGAAGATGTGCCAGGCATTCTGAAGGATATATCGCATAGTATTACCTCTTACCAGAATACAAATATAAAATCGGTTAACATAGCTGCAAACAATTCCATGTTTAAGGGTACTATTACTCTTTATGTGAAAAACCTTGACCACCTGTCGAGAATAATCGAAAGGCTGAAGAAGAATAAGGGTATTTATACTGTTGAGAGGTTCGACAGCACAAATCTTGTATAATTTACATGATCATGGCTGGTATCTGGTGTTTATTTATTAATTAAATTTAACTATTAAAAATTTATGGATTTAGCTCTTTTAAAAGAGGAGAGGATACTGGCTATCGATTTTGGCTTACAGAGAATAGGTCTGGCCCTTTCTGATCCGCTGAAGATTTTCGCATATCCGTTTAAAACAATTCAAAATGACAAAAATACACTGTCCAATATTTCAACAGTAATTAAGGACAATGGTGTTAATCTGATTCTACTGGGTTATCCGTTAAAAGAGGATGGCAGCAAAACAGATGTAACGGAGCAGATTGAAAAGTTTAAAGAACAGCTGGTTTCCAGTACAAAGCTGCCGGTTTTATTCAGGGACGAGAGATATACCTCTTCAATTGCCAAAATGCACGTAATTGCAAGTGTTACAAGCAGGAAAAAGCGCCGGGATAAGGGATTAATTGATAAAAACGCAGCCTCGATAATTTTGCAGGATTATCTGGATGAAATCTCGGACGGTAAAGCCAGGTTTAATATACAGGCCTGAGTTGTTTATTCAGTCATATTTTTAATCTTCTTGACATTTATATCTTTATAAATTATTTTCGACTCTACAATAAAACGAAATTAGGAGCACTTTTATGACACTTGATGCACTCGGAATGATAGAAACCAAAGGGTTGGTTGGTGCAATTGAAGCTGCTGATGCAATGGTTAAAGCAGCCAAAGTAGAATTAATTGGCAAAGAAACAATTGGCGGCGGTTATGTTACCGTAATGGTTAGAGGAGATGTAGGCGCTGTTAAAGCTGCTACAGATGCTGGCGCTGCTGCAGCACAGAGAGTCGGTGAATTGATCTCCGTACACGTCATTCCTCGTCCTCACAGCGATGTGGAATTGATCCTCCCTAAAAGACAAAAACAATAATATTGAAATATGCAATTAGCGCTGGGCCTTATTGAAACAAAAGGACTGGTTGGTGCAATTGAAGCTGCCGATGCAATGGCTAAGGCAGCAGATGTTAAAATAATCAGTAAAGAAAAAATTACAGCTGCTCTTGTAACTATTAAGATTTCAGGAGAAGTTGCTGCTGTAAGATCCGCATTGGATGCCGGAGCCGCGGCTGCACAGAAAATCGGACAGCTTGTGTCAGTGCATATTATTCCGAGACCCGACGATCAGATCGATTTCATTCTTTATGACCAGCCTGTAATTCCTGATGATACAGAATCAGAAAATGTATCCGGAGACGGGGAGGCAGGGGAATTATCCCAGGATGGTGCAATTGATCCTGCTTATAGTCCTGACCCTGGGAACGAAGATGAAGTCTACCCGGATGAAAATGATATCATTGAGGATCTGGATATTAAAGACATCGATTTGAACGAATTGGAAAATCTAAGTGTTCATAAATTAAGGAGCATGGCCAGAGGCTTAAAAGATTTTCCTATAAAAGGAAGAGAGATTTCGAAGGCAAATAAACAAGTGTTGCTTGATTATTTCAGAACTATGAAGTAATCCTATCCTTCAGAACTTGTTTTAAAAAACTCCACATTTAGTGGAGTTTTTTTTATATTAATACTAATACACATTAGCTGATAAATGAACCGGAAAATTATTTCTATAATAGCAGCCATTCTGTTCTCCTTAGTTCTGTGGGGAAGTATAACTCTTTCCAACTCTTTTTTCACGACTATTAAAGTTCCTGTTAAATTAATTAATCTTCCGCGTGGATATGCTGTTGGATCAATTTCTGCAAAAAATGTGAATATCAGGGTAAAGGGAGAGGGCTGGAGGTTGGTTTCTGTTGTTCTGAGAAACGACGATGAATACCTTGTATCTGCCGGTTTAGACAGTATGGGAAAAAGTGTAAACCTGAAAAATGCCCTTGCTGAGAATGCCTGGTTGTCTTCGGGTATCCAACTTATGGATATTTATCCGGATATTCTGACGTTCAGGCTTGAAAGAATGGTTGAAAAAAAGGTAAGAATTAAGCCGGACCTGAATTTAGGATTTAAGCCCGATTACGGGCTGGCTTCGTCAGTTAATGTAACTCCTGATTCTATATTGGTTACAGGGCCTAAAAGCTTAGTAAGCAGGCTGGAGGAGATTCCCACAGTAAAGAGGGATTTTGTAAATCTGGATGAAAACGTTACTGACCGGGTGGAGCTGCTTTCTTTGAATGGCCTGAATTATTCAAGAAATTTCTGTACAGTTAAGTTTGATGTTCAGAAAATTGTAGACAGAAGCTTTGAAAACCTGGAAGTGAAAGTAAATAATGTGCCCCGTGGAGAAGAGCTGGTAATATTCCCCAATACGATAAGTATTGTTTTAAGAGGTGGGATCAATGTCCTTGGCAGGCTGAAGGAGGAAGATTTTCACCCGTTTGTCGATTATAATGAAACAATCAGGGATACACTGGGCTTCATAGTGCCGGATATTAATATACCCGGCTTTACTACAATAATAGATAAAAAACCAAATAAGCTGAAATATATAATAAAAAAATACTAATTATGTTTATTACATTCGAAGGACTGGACTTTTGTGGCAAATCTACTCAGGTGAGTTTGCTTGAAGATTATCTTATTGGGAATAACAGAAATGTCAAGATCATCAGGGAACCCGGAGGTACGGTTATATCTGAAAAGATCAGGGATGTCCTGCTGGATAAAAAAAACGACAAGATGTTTATTGAGACGGAAATCCTCCTTTTTTCTGCTGCCAGGGCACAGCTGGTAAGAGAAATAATTCGTCCTTTTTTAAAACAGGGTTATTACGTAATTTCTGACAGGTTCTATGATTCAACCATTGCCTATCAGGGATTCGGCAGATCAATACCAATGGAATTTGTAAATAATATAACTCAGTTTGCCGTAGGTGATACGGTCCCTGATATTACATTCTTTATTGATGTCCCCATTGAAGAACTGGAAAAAAGGAAGAACGCAAAAGGTTCAGAGGAATTGGACAGGATTGAGGTTTCCAAAAAAAGTTTTTATGAAAACGTGCGAAAAGGATATCATCATTTAGCAAAAACGGAAAAAAGGTTTATATTAATTAATGGGATGTTATCAATAGACGAAATACATGAGATTATTGTAAGAGAAGTAAAGATGATGGAAGAGATGAAAGGAGCAGAATTCGATGTTAAAATGGACTAAAATACTTGTTATCCCCCTGGGTATTTTTGCTTTTTCGGGATTTTTTAAGGGTGATGGAGATATTTATTACCAGGTCTCGAAAAGCATAGATGTTTTCGGGAAGGTATACAAAGAAGTGTCTTTTAATTATGTGGACCAGCTGAACCCTGAAGAATTTATGTTGTCGGGCATTAATGGAATGCTTTCGGCCCTTGATCCTTATACAGTTTTCATCGATGAGAAGAGGAAAGGGGATATAGACCTGCTGACCAGCGGGAAATATGGAGGAATCGGAGTTTCGATCGGCATAAGAAATGACAAGATAACTATTGTGGATCTTATTGATGGTTATTCTGCTCAGAGACAGGGTGTAAGAATAGGAGATATAATAACAAAAGTAAACAATGTGGAAATCAATAAGGAAAACTTTGAAGATATATCCACATTGGTTAAAGGCGATCCTGGTACGGAAGTCGTTCTTACAGTCCAAAGAAATGATGATGAACAACTGGTTTTTAACCTGCTTCGAGAAGAGGTAAAGGTAAAAAACCTGACCTTTGGCGATTTTATACCTGAAAACAGTAATAATGTTTATTTGAAACTGACAGGTTTCACCCGGACGGCAGGCGATGAAGTTCAAAAGACATTGCTGGATTTGAAGAACAGGAAGCCTGTAAATTCAGTAATCCTCGATTTACGTGGAAATCCGGGCGGTTTATTGGATGCAGCTGTGGATGTTTGCGAAAAGTTTTTGAAGAAGAATCAATTAGTTGTAACGGTTAAAGGCAGGGACAGCGCAAATGTAAAGAACTATGTTTCCAATGAAGAACCGATCATGAGTCAGTCCAAGCTTGTGGTTCTGATCGACAGTGGTTCAGCCTCTGCATCAGAAATTGTGGCTGCTGCAATTCAGGATCATGACAGAGGTGTCATACTGGGTACTAATTCATACGGGAAGGGGCTTGTACAGACCATTATTCCTCTATCTTACAATACTTCCATTAAGATTACGACTGCTAAATATTATACCCCCAGCGGCCGGTGCATCCAGAAAATTGATTATTCAAAGAACAATAAGGTTTTCAGCGGTATTAAAGCTGCAGAATCAGCTCAGTTATTCAAGACGGATAATAACCGAAGTGTTCTGGCATATGGAGGTATCAAACCCGACACTCTGGTTGTAAATGATTCCTCTTCTGAAGTTGTGGATGAGATGACGTCAAGAGGCATGTTCTTTAAATATGCCACACAGTATTCGGAAGCACACAATAAAAATGATTTCAACAAAGTTAACCAGGATGCATTGTTCAATGGTTACCTTGAATTCTTAAAAGGCGAAAAATTCACGTATACCACTTCAGCCGAAAAACAAATATCTGACCTGATAAGTACTTCAGAAAAGGAAAAATATAACAAGGCATTACTTGACCAGTTGGTAAATCTCAAAGGAAGGTTTAGAGATCTGAAAGATTATGAAATAAAAAATCATAAATCGGAAATTATTTCTTCCATAAAAAGTGAGCTGTCGTCAAGATACAACGGTTCAACAGGAAGAATTAAGGAATCCCTGATATCTGACAGACAGTTCCAGACTGCCCTGAATATAGCTAAAAATGATGAGGTTTACGCTCATCTGCTTACACACCACTAATTTATCAATTTACCTTTGATTTTTTCCCCTGTTTGCGAATAAGCAGACAGGGGTTTATTTTTTCCCTGTCAAAATATATTTTTGTGCCGATAATAGGGTAAAATTTTATTATTTTTGCGTGATATTTTATAATGTTCTCATTACCTTTTCAAGTAAGTATATTTTTATTAAATAAATAGTATAAGAATGAAGAAATTAGAAATTTTAGCTGACAAAAATCCTTTATTTGGAAAATGCCCAAGCTGCAACAAATTGGGGACCATGCATAAATCCAGAACCAGAAATTTCAAGGAAGGATTAATAAAGCAGTTTACTTTCTGGAACGTGTATCGCTGCAAATCCTGCGGCTGGAGGGGATACCGTTCAACCCTTTCTTTCACCTCAAAATCATTGATCAATTTAGCTTATTATGCTGTAATAATATTGGTTGTAGCATATGTTATACTTACTATTCTCAAAAAATCAGAATGGAACCTCTGATACTTGAAATTTTTCCGGTAATTGGATATAATTGTGTAGTTTAATGGCAGATTGGCAGTTTTTTTAATAGC
>JBLMZM010000109.1:0-5938 GCA_050258815.1 Ignavibacteriales bacterium | reverse complement strand
GCATTTTCTGGTTCTGGATGGAAAGCTCGCTCCATAATGGCCCGTCTTTTTGACAAGTCTATAAGAAAAGTGAACATTCCTCCAGCTGTAGTTTATTTTCTTCATTTCCTATATTTAACATGTAAATTATTTTTAACTTGTAAAATATCACTATAATATAAATATTATCAATCTATCGAATAATCAAAACAGGCAATGCCTTACTATGGGAAAAACAGATATGATTAAAATGATGAAGAACTCTGCTTTACTACTCCTTTTCTTTATTTCCTTGATAACCGGCTGCAAGTCACCAAACGAACCTGCTTCTATGTCCGGAGAGTTTTTTCCGTTAGCCATGGGTAATAAATGGTATTATAATACTAATTATCCTGATACTACTTCGGTTAACGTAATTCAGGAGATAACAGGACAGAAAGTTATTGACAGGCAAAATTACTATGAGATAACGTCACTGGACTTACTTTCGGGCGTCAGGGATACTTTTTATTACAGACTGAACGGCGATACTTTGTTCGTCAGGAATGCAAAAGACGGTGAGCATATTCTTGCGGACTTTTCCTTGAACCTGAATGATGCGGCTTATTGGCAGCAGGACCTAAAAGTCACCGCAAAAACCGATGAATTTATTACTTTTCAGACTCCATGGGGACCGGATTATGGATATTCTGTTACTTTTAAGAGGGGAGTAGGGATTATAAATTCAGCAGAAAATGGATTGGTTTATTACAGGACTAAATTGATTAAATCAGAAATCAAGTAAACGGATGGGTTTAAAATCAATCTCATGAAAATATGTAACATCTTAATAGCTTTATTGTTTTTTTAGCACACCTCTGTTTGCACAGGAGAAAGAATCAACTGACAACTGTAAGTACTGGATGACCCGTGAATGTCGATTAACAGGGAAATTTCCATGATTTTTCATTGCTGCTTTTCACTGGGTAATGATTTCCTTCCTTTTTTAACCCCGTAAAACTGCTCCACTTTAAAGTAATTTTGAGTTGATCCGATGATTAATCCAGGATATTAACTTATTATATGTCCCGGTATTTTAACTGAAAGGATATAATGGCAGGTATGAACTGCCTGAAGCTGCAGTAAAGGATAATTTCAAACAGGAGCCTGTGTGAATAAGAAAGCATTATCAGTATGGATTGTCCTAATCGCAATCCTGGCTGTTAACCTGCCCGTAATGGGACAGGAGATCACAAAATCTCAGCCGGAATATAAAGATTGTTTCTGGGTAAACGGAGGAATCGGAGGAAGTTATTTCGGCCCTACTCTCAATGGCAGCATTTCATATTCCCATAATGAAAATACTTTTACAATCAGATATCTGAAAGCAGATGAATTCACATGGGGTGACCCCGGCGGAAATAAGGTATCCGATTACCCGCCTCTAAGCATGAAGGAAATCGGAATCCTTTGCGGAAGATCTACAAGAATGCAAAATATGGTTATCAGCTTGTCAGGCGGATTAAGTTATTTAACTGCGGTAAACCGCGGCAGCAGAATAGAAGAAAGACTGTACGAGAAGCAGGAGATTAAAGCAATCGGTATACCTCTTGAATTGCATGTCCGGATAGAACTTACTGATTTCCTGGGAATCGGGGGATCCTGTTTTGGCAACCTGAATTCCAGCTATTCATTTATTGGAGGATCACTTAACCTGTATATTGGCAAATTTTAATTATAAAAAGCTTAAATAAAACCGGGAAATTATCTGCTCATTCTGCTGTTTTCTGTGCCATCCGGATGCGGTCCTGCCCATGAACTCTCTGAATCCATTTATAATGCATTTGTGTAATTGAAACGTTATATTTCTGCCTGGGAACATGATGCATTTGTCCGGATACCTTTTTGTTCAATTGTTAGCTGACTTCTTTTGAAAACAATAATTATACAATAGAAGAGGGTACAAATGAAAGCTTTCATCACTAATCACTTACTGTTTATCGGACTTTCAATTCTGTTAACCACTGCTCCGGCAAATGCGCAGAGTATAGGCTTTGACATTGGCCTTTCCGGCTCTGAAAACTATGGAAAACCCAACACTTCATTTGGTATCTCTCTTATTCTTCCGTTTAATGAAAATTTCGAAGGCACCTTGTCCTTTAATCAATGGAGGGGCGAGGATGGCAATTATACCCTGTCAAAATATTATAATGCGAAAGGCAGTGTCAGAATGTCCGGCAGTTTTTACGGCAATAAGGGTTTGAACCTGCTTGTAAATTATAAGTACTACTCAATCAGTAATATATCATTTTTATGCGGAGCCGGTCTCGGTCAATTCGAAATGCTGGAATGGCTGGAAAATAATGAGGTTGAAAAAAGCTTTACCGGCGCCATTACAATTGTGCCATTATATGTTAAGATGAGCCTGAGCGAAAGATCACGCATTTATGCAAGAGGCACCCTGAGTGCAAAGACGAATAAACTTGTTCCGGATTGGGGAACAATAAACTTCGGTGTGGAATTCAGGCCTTTTTAGAAGTCAGTTAAAATTAAAAAAGCGGGCGATGTTAAGTTTAACACGGTACCCATCTATTATGTACTAAGCGGTAAATGGCATTGCCACTTTGCAATATTTATTATATTCTAATGTAGGGCTGCCTGCTATTATTTTTCTGCTTTTTCATATAGTTCATAATAATTATTTTAAGACGCCTTGAACCAGTCTGATACATGAATTAGATAACATCATTTCCGGGGGCATGAAATGAAATATTTAATTATTTGTGTGCTGTGGGCGGCCTATTGCGCCCTGCATAGCTTTTTAATCAGTATACGGGTTACCAGTGCCGCGGCCAGCTATTTAAAGAACTATTATGCCTTTTATCGCCTGTTTTATGTGGCGGTTTCTTTAGTTCTGCTCATCCCGCTAATCAATTATACTTCCAGGTTTGATGACGAAATTATCATTACCTACACTTTCCCACTGTCTGTTATCCGCTACATATTGATGTATGGCTCACTGCTGATATTCTTCTGGGCCTTTTTCTTCAGCTATGACCCGCTTTCATTCTTCGGGATCAGGCAGATAATGAACTTCGGGAAGGTTACTGAAGTAAATCCTGAGGAGGCGATAAGAAAAAACGGCCTGCTGGGTGTTATAAGGCATCCTATGTATTTTGCTCTCATAGTGTATCTGTGGAGCCAGGTTTTTTCATTGGCAGATTTATTGGTAAATTTAGTTTTAACAATTTATGTAATTATTGGAACCAGACTTGAGGAAAATAAGCTTGTCCTGGAATTTGGCGAGACATACAAAAGGTATATGCAGGAAGTCCCTATGCTGATTCCATTTACTAAACCAAAGGTTATATTAAATTCTGCAACTCCACACGGTATAGGAATTAAAAAATAATGGGCCAAATCTTTCGCTCGCTTGTATTTTTGTGCGTGGTAACGCACATTGTCAGAACTGCCTATGAATTGCTTAAACACAAAAAGTTAATCAGACCGGATAAGCTTACTTTTGCTATCATCTTTATCGATATGGTTTTCATGTGGGTTTCATGGTTTGTTTTGTGCAGAATTGACCCATACAGAACTGAGCTCCCTGAAGTAATTAATTATCTGGGAGGACTGATCGTTCTGGCCGGCGCAGTTCTTTTTCTAACGGCACTGTTTACAATTAAAACCCTTGAAACATTTGAAGGGAACCTAATAACTAAAGGGATCTATTCAAAGATAAGACACCCTATGTATCTGGGTTTCATATTCTGGTTTTTCGGAGGTCCGGTTATATATGGGGCTGCGGCTTCATTTGCCCTTTCTTTAATATTTATTGCTAATGTATTGTACTGGAGGAGTCTGGAAGAGCTGGAACTGGAGAAAAGATTTCCGGAATATGATGATTACAGGAAAAGGACGATTTTTTAATTGCCCGGCATCCGGCCTGCTTTCACTTTTTATTAATCATTGCATCCATACACTTACTTGTCTTTTATACTACAATCAGAAATATGAGCTGGCGGGCAGGCTAAACAAACAGGGCAGAACTTGTCTGCCCTTATTTTATTCTGCTTATTTTATTTGACGAGCAACATCTTTCTGGTTTCGATGAAGCTGCCGGACCTGATCTGGTAGTAGTAAATGCCGCTTGATAGCATGTCGGCCCGGAATTTCTTTTCATGCATGCCTGCTGGCTGATACTCATCCACGAGAGTCATAAGCCTCTTGCCAAGCATGTCGAATATTACAAGCGTAACCTTGTCTGCCTGAGGTATGTTATACCTGATTGTTGTACTAGGGTTGAACGGGTTCGGGTAGTTCTGCATCAGCTTGTAATAGGGAAGGGGAGTAAGCGCTGTTTTATCCTCTATTCCTGTAATTACAACGGGCGCCTTAAAGTCCACGCTTTGTATAGTATCTTTTGATACAGAAACGATTAACGAGTCACCCTTAATAGTGCTGGTACCTCTGGTAATGCTCCATTCAAGTTTCAGCGTATCGGGCCCTTTTATTTTCATAAGAAGCTGCCCGTTCCTGTGGGTTACCAGGTGATACTTACCTGTAGGTTCTGAGTAATCGAAGGTGCTGTCCTGAAGTGACAGCAGGGCACCGGCAACGGGATTCCCGTTTTTATCTTTGACAGTTCCCGTTACAACTCCTGCTTTCTCGAAGCTGATATACTTATAGTCCGAGGTTTTGTACGCACTGGAAATGTTTATTGATTCCTGGGGAAGTCCGCTATGATATACAAGCAGGTTCTTCAGCTCATACGGGCCATCTGAAAGGTTGCCATAGATCTTACCGCCATCGAACATCAGATTGATGTAAGCCTTTTCGCCTCCTTTCATGAACTTCTGTGCGGAGGACCAGCACATGCTCTCTCCCTCGGAATTAGCCAGCTGTCCCATTGCAACTACATACCCGCTGTCAGCCGGAACCACTTCAACTCCTATTTCAAGAGAGTCAGTCAGTCCGTCGGAATCTGAGTCAATAAGCTTTTCTGCATAAATGCCCGTAGCCTGAATTATCTTTCCCTTCGGCTGCTCAAACTCAGCGGCGCTGTAGGCCTCTGTTGTATACAGGTCAAAGCCTGAATAAACAGGGTCCATCATTGTATCTTTTATAACGGCATATCCTATCTTGTAAGGTCCGTCAGCCTTGCTTCTGCTGATGTCCGTCCCTGCAAAGTGCAGCAGGACTGAGTTGTATCCGGGTTCGGCCTGCAGGCTGGAGGAAGAAACCGCTATAAAGGAATCTTTCTGACTGACGAGGTAAGCCGTGACCGTATAATTGTTACCTGCTATTGTGTTCAGCATCAGCTCCACCTGCAGTGTGTCAAACAGTCCGTTTTCGTTGGTGTCGAATGTTGTTTCGCCTGTTCCAGCACTTAAGGTGGCCGCCGGAGGTATAAACTGTGAAGCTTTATAAGCTGCCGTCTGCATTTCGTCAGATGTAAGCTGTGTGCCGTCAGCTCCGCATAACTGTATTGAGAGCGTATAAGGACCGTCTTTGCCTGCGGCAGAAACATACTTTGCCCCCATCAAATTAGTTATCTGGTTATTGCCTGCTGCCAGATTGAAAGGCATGCCTGAAGAGGCTATGATGTTGCCGTCCTTTGACAAGGCGCTCTGTACCATGTAACTGCCTGCAATGCTCGCTTCTATATTCATCTTTACGGAAATGACGTCATACAGACCGTCACCGCTGGTATCCGTTGCCGATTCACTGAACTGCTTCATGCGCAGAGGTGATTCCCCGAATTCAGTGTATTGGTGAGTTTTTGTGCTGAACACGGCTGTATCCATCAGGGCTCCGGTACTGTCCATAATATATAAAGCAAAAGTATATACTCCGCTCGTTTTCTTCTGATATATGCTCTCTCCGCTGAAAACCGGATTGACTGTAAATTTACCGGTATTTGGTCCAATAGCCTCATACCATCCTGCGGGGGAACCATCATATGGCTGATTGGTTATCA
>JBLMZM010000108.1:0-33549 GCA_050258815.1 Ignavibacteriales bacterium | reverse complement strand
GGCAATATTCATTCACAATACCATTATAATATTTTACCTGACTTGCATTATGTGACGGATGAATTACCTCAATACCATCTATCCCAAAGTTTATTAAGCTTACCAGAATTTTTTCACTAACATAGCCAGGATGAGCAATAAATGAAAGTCCCCCGGCATCGCTTATCAGTTTCAGTGCACTCTGGGGTGAAACGTGGATTTTCCGTTCAAAGGCAGGGCAGTGGTTCCCAATATACTTGTCAAAGGCTTCATAGAAGTTATTGGCATATCCGGCTTCAATCAATGCCTGAGCAATATGAGGCCTGCCCACGGCTCCGTTTCGTGCCTTAAGCAGCACGCTTTCAATAGAAATTGAAACTCCCTGATTGTTTAGCTTCTTAATAATCCGGAGTGCCCTGTTGTAGCGTTCCTGTCTGAAGAAACTGAGGTATTTCTGGAATTCATCGTGGTAAATATCAATAAAATAACCTAGCAGGTGTACTTCCTTGTCTTCTATATCTGTACTTATTTCTACTCCTGGAATAACTTCAACGCCAAGCTGTTTGCCAAATTCTGTTGCTGCTTCAATTCCAGCCAGGTTATCATGATCTGTAATGCTGATAACGTCCAATCCAGCTTTTTTTGCTTTGGTAACAATCTCCAATGGAGAGTATACTCCGTCAGAGCAGGTGGTATGCAGGTGTAAATCTATTTTACCGTTCATGAGATGTTACTTTCTTCAATTCCATATCAACCAAAATTTTCTTTGAATTTTTCATAGTTTAATATTCTCAGCCGGGATCCGTCCAATTCAACCAATCCCTTCTTGGCAAAAGAATGGATTGTTCTTGAAATTGTTTCCCTTGAAGTCCCAGCCATATTGGCCAGATCCTGCTGCAGTGGTAATTTCTCTATTTCAACTATGCCCTGGCGGATTTTTCCAATTTCATCTGCAATCTGCAGAATAACAGAGGCAACTTTCCCTTCGGCATCTTTTAATGAAAGTGACTTAATCTTCATATCTGCCGCTCTTAACCTTCCGGTCAGTTCATGAAGCAGCGCAATGGATACCTCGGGATGAATTTTTAGCAGGTTTGTAAAATCTTTCCTCTGGATGATGAACAGTTCGGAATCTTCAATGGCAATAACAGTAGCGGATCTTTTTAATCCGTCCAGAATCGCCATTTCTCCAAAGAAATCGCTTTCACCCAGAATAGTCAAAATTACTTCCCGCCCATCATTGCTTGTCCTGGATACTTTTACTTTCCCATTAATAATTACAAATAAAGCAGAACCGGCATCTTCTTCCATCAGAATAATGCTTTCTTTTTCATAGAACTTAACTTTACCAACATTTGCTATCATCTCAAGGGCCTCATGCTCCAGATCGGCGAAAATCGGAACATTCAACAGGAATTCTGATACAGATGACATATTCGACCCCACTTATTTAGGTTTGATATTGATTATTGTCCGAAGTAAAAGCCTATAACTTGTTGGAAAACATATTTAATGCTAATATAACATTTTTTAATTAAAATTCTATTTTTCAGATATATTTTTGCTTAAACTAACCTGAAGTAAGAGTAGATTTAAGAGCTGATGTCCTGGTAAAACCAGGCGAGAATTAATAATTCCAAAGGTATTCTGAGTAAATTACTATATCAGTTGTTGAGAAAATATGCCCGTTTATTGTGAATAAAAATTAAAATAAATCAAAAATTGATAATAAAACGATAAATAATTATATTTAGACGATAATTTAAAACTTAAAATGAAATGGAGGAATAAATATGGCAGTTAAAGTTGGAATCAACGGTTTTGGCAGAATTGGAAGACTGGTCTTCAGAAGATGCTTGGATTTAGGTAATGTAGAATTTGTAGGTATCAACGATTTGACAGATGCAAAGACATTAGCGCATTTATTGAAGTATGATTCTGTTCATGGTAAGTTTAATGGTACTGTTGAAGTTGATGGTAATGATTTAATAGTTAATGGGGATAAGATAAAAGTTACAGCAGAAAAAGATCCAACTAAATTGAATTGGGGTGCCCTGGGAACTGACGTTGTAATTGAATCTACCGGTGTATTTACTTCGAAAGAACAGTGCATGGCTCACATTAATGCCGGTGCAAAGAAAGTTATTCTTACTGTTCCATCAAAGGGAGAGATTGATGCAACAGTAGTATTAGGCGTTAATGATGATGTATTGACAGGTAAAGAGCAGGTTGTTTCAAATGCTTCTTGTACAACGAACTGTTTAGCTCCAATGGTTAAGGTATTAAATGATACTTTTGGCGTTGAAAAAGGGTTTATGACTACAGTTCACTCTTATACAAATGACCAGAGAGTATTGGATTTACCACACAAGGATTTAAGAAGAGCCAGATCAGCAGCTGTCTCAATCATCCCTACTACTACTGGTGCTGCAAAGACCGTTGGTAAAGTTATTCCTGAATTAAAGGGTAAACTGGATGGTTTCTCATTAAGAGTTCCAACACCTGATGGATCTATTACTGATTTTGTTGCTGTTTTGAAAAAGGATGCTACAATTGAAGAGATCAATGCTGCGATGAAAGCTGCTGCAGATGGTCCAATGAAGGGTGTTCTGGAATATACAGCTGATCCTATCGTTTCAGCCGATATTATCCACAACTCTCACTCATGCATATTTGATTCGTTGTCAACAATGGTTAATGGCAACCTGGTTAAGGTTGTTGGCTGGTACGATAACGAATGGGGTTATTCATGCAGAGTAGTTGACCTTCTCTTGAGAATTGCGAAATAATCACTGAATATCTTAAGCTAAAGACGCAGTACTGCAAGAGTTAGACTGCGTCTTTTTTTTATACCTGCTAATTAAAGTTAATGATGCGTTTAATAAGCGATCTGTAGTATTCCCGGCAGACATGGTAAGAGAACTGCAATCATACGGGGAGTAATGATTCAACATAGTTCTTTTAGCAAAAATTTAATAAATTATTTTATGAGGAGGAAAAATGAATAAATTGTCGATTGATCAGGTGGACCTGAAAGGTAAAAGAGTGCTCGTAAGAGTGGATTTCAACGTCCCTTTAGATGAAAATCTGAATATTACCGATGATATAAGAATTACATCTTCTTTACCTACTATTAAAAAAATTATTGCCGAAGGCGGTAAAGCTATATTAATGAGCCATTTGGGGAGACCAAAGGGTCAGCCCAATCCCAAATACAGCCTGAAACCGGCTGCAAAAAGATTATCCGAATTGTTAGGCAAGGAAGTGAAAATAGCTCCTGATTGTGTGGGCGAAGAAGTAAAAAAGATGGTAGACTCGATGAAGGATGGGGATGTTCTTTTACTGGAAAACCTGAGATTTCATGCTGAAGAAGAGAAGAATAATCCTGAATTTGCCAAACAGTTGTCAGAATTAGGTGATATATACATCAATGATGCTTTTGGCAGCGCTCACCGGGCTCATGCTTCAACGGAAGGTGTTACAAAATACATTCAGGTAAATGCATCGGGTTATCTTATGCAAAAAGAATTAGATTACCTGGGGAAAGCAATTTCTGACCCTGAAAGGCCATATTGCGCAATACTCGGTGGAGCCAAAATATCCGGAAAAATTGATGTAATCCAGAACCTGTTTCCAAAGGTTGATACCTTGATAATAGGTGGTGGAATGGCATATACATTCTATAAAGCAATGGGTTATGAAATTGGTAAATCCCTGCTCGAGGAAGAAAAGATTGAATTGGCAAAAGAAATCCTGGAAAAAGCCAAAAATTCTAATGTTAACTTCCTGATTCCGGTGGATGTAGTTGTAGCTCCTGAATTCAATAATGATTCACCCAGTGATGTTGTTGATATTAAAAATATTCCGGCAGATAAGATGGGACTTGATATCGGTCCAAAAACTATTGAGCTTTTCAAAAATGAAATATTGAAAAGCAAAACGGTTATTTGGAACGGACCCATGGGTGTATTCGAGTTCGATAATTTCGCCAAGGGTACTAACGCAATAGCTGAAGCCCTGGTAGAGGCAACAGGAAATGGAGCAATTACTATAATCGGTGGCGGAGACTCAGCAGCGGCAATTAAAAAAGCCGGTTTGGAGGACAAGGTTTCCCACGTATCTACTGGTGGTGGTGCATCCCTGGAATTTCTTGAAGGGAAGACACTCCCGGGTGTTGCTGCTTTGAATGACGCAAAATAAATTAGTATATTATATACTGGGGACATACAATAGTATGTCCCCGCTCTTCTGTTTTGGATAATATGAAATTTAAATATGATTATTGGGGAGTATTTGGAACAACCCTGAGTATGAATCTGTAGAATTGAATTATTTTAGGTACTCATTTGTTTTATCTTTTGAATGACAAGAATAAAGAAAAGGAAATTTAATGTATCCCGATCGTGATTATTACAAACCGGCAGGATTTGGTGGTTTTAGCTTTTTCCCACCGGTTATAAAAAATTTATTAATCATAAACATTGTTGTTTTCCTTGTAAACAATCTGATATTATCCAATATCATCGTTGATGGAAACATTGCCAGTGATAAGATTAGCCAGTATTTTGCCCTTATGCCCCTGGGACACGGATTTTATATCTGGCAGCTGATTACTTATCAGTTCCTCCATGCAAGCTTTTCACATATTTTCTTTAATATGTTTGCACTTTGGATGTTCGGCATGGAAATCGAAAATCTTTGGGGATCCAAGAAATTTCTGATCTTTTATCTGATCTGCGGCGTCGGCGGGGGATTAACTCATTTACTTCTTTCTCAAACAGTTGCCGGGGTGTTGGCGCCGACAGTTGGTGCTTCGGGAGCAATTTATGGAGTAATGATAGCATTTGCAATGATGTTCCCGGACAGGTATATATTTATTTATTTCCTTATTCCTGTTAAGGCTAAGTACCTGATTGCTTTCCTTGTCATCCTGGAATTCCTATCAGCTGGTGACATGAGTCTTGTTGCTCATTTAGCTCACATTGGTGGTGCTGTTGTTGCATTTGCTTATATTCTTCTGGATACCAGCAGCAGCTATAGCTTACGAAATATTATGTCGAGTTTTAAAAAGCCTTCCTCAGGAAAATCCCGGCCGAGCCAGTTCAGAAGGAAGCCTTTTGCAAACAACGACCCTGTTGTTGATGCTGAATACTATGAGATTAATAAAAAAGAGGAATCCCCGGTTACTCAGGAAGAAATTGACAGGATTCTTGACAAGATTAGCCAAAGCGGATATCAAAACCTGACAGAAAAAGAAAAGAAAATCCTTTTTGAAGCCAGCAAAAGAAGTTAAAGTGAAAAAAGGTGCTGCTTACATACTTTTGATACTTCTTTTATCAGTCTCAGCCTGTTCTGACCAAAAGGTGATAAAGGACCAGGATAAATTTGCCGCACTTTATGTAGACCTGCTTTTTTCTATGGAAAAGAACAACGGAAACGATGATAAATTAAAAGAGGGACGGGAAAAGGTATACCAGCAGTATAGTGTAACTGCTGAACAGTATAAAGCCACCCTGGATTATTATTCCGAGAAACCAGAAAGGTGGAAAGAGTTTTTCGAGAAGGTCAACGCCAGGATAGCAGTTTTAAGGAAGAAAACCTGAGATTGACTATTTTCGCATCCTGTTTTTAAACTTTGCAACCGCTATCCTTAACAGGGCATAACTTACTTCTTCAGGCATTCTGGTTTTTAGTATTTTCAGATCCTCCACACCATTCTTAATTTCTTCCTCTATCATTTGATAAGTTGTTTCTGAAAAAAGGTAAGCAATATCCGTTTCCGGAAACATTTCCAGTATTGTTTCGATCTGCAGAGAGATCACAGCCTCGTTGAGTTTCCTTAAAGAAGCAATATCTTTAAGTGAATAATGGTCTGTCAAAAGTTTATAAGTTTCCCTGATATTGGCTGGTAAGGCCTTATTACTGCCATTATCCTTTTCTTTATTACTATTGACAAATTCATTAATTACCTCAAGAAATTCATTGCCCAGTTTATTAAACATCCTTTGATTGAATCCCTTTATTGAAGTAATAGCCGAGTGAGTGGTTGGTTTTAATTCTGTAACCATACGCAGTGTTTCATCAGGGCATATCAGATTGCTGGTCTGCTGGAACTTGGCTGCAGCTTCACTTCTGATTTGCCGCAGTCTGTTAAAGAGTTCAAGATCATCTTCATAGAAAGCAGGCGGGATCTCCTTCCGGACTACCGGTGACGGTTCTGTTTTTCCCAGAATATTTTTCCCCTCAGGCGATATAAATATCTTTTTCTTTTGACGTCCTTCTTTTATTAGCAAACCATTAGAGCATAATAAATCTATTACAATCTTAATTTCACCAATTGAATATGACGAACAGCATCCAAAGAGGGGAGAAGAGTCAAGCAGCGCAGTTTCTGATTTGCCCTGAAGTATACTAATGAGCTTGTTTTCATAAAGCCCGGATTCATTGTCCCTTACTGCTCTTAGTACTAGTTCTGAAAGGTAATCCATTATTGAAGGGGTCAGGCTGGTTATCTGGGTGCAGTTATCGCACTTCCCGCATTTATAATCTGTTACTGTTTCACCAAAATAGTCTACTATAAATTTTATCCTGCATTCACCTGAATAAGAGTATTCTATCATCCTATCGAGTTTTTGTATTGCCCTATGATAGTTTTCCAATATTTTTTTGTAATCGAGGTATAAATACTCATCTTTCACTCTTGTTTTAGAAACTGAAACACTGTTTTCGAGCGGAGGTTTGGTGTAATCAATGATTCCGATTGTATCCAGTAAATCAAGTGTATCGAACAGGTATGCAGGCGAAATGTCGTATGTCTCAGCTAATTTTTCAGGATAAATCTGTGTCTTACTGTTGATAATATTGCTCGTATATTCTCTTAATAAAATTACGATTATATCCCTGATGGTATCATTTGAAATTGTTTTTGTATATTCTTTCAGGTGTTTTGCATCCAGATTGAACTGTGCATAGTATCTTTTTTCATATCCTGAGATGGTTTTAATGTAGCCGGCCTGTTCCAGTGCGTTGATGGAGGCATTTATCAGCGATTTTGATACCTCTTTTCTAAGGTAGGTAGAAATATATGTGTAATTTACCGGAATATCCCTGCTGGATAGATGTCCCAGGGCAACCTTCCCATAGTCACATAGGGCATTATAAACTCCCGTTATCATTGCTTTATCGGGATATGAGTTGCTAATAAAATAATTATGGATCAGTTTATCGGAGTCATCATAGAGAAGGAAAGCATGGGATTCCTTCCCGTCCCTGCCGGCTCTTCCAACCTCCTGATAATAATTCTCGATTGAACCTGGCATATTATAGTGTATGACCAGACGAATATCCTTTTTATCGATTCCCATTCCAAAGGCATTAGTAGCAACAATTATGTTAATTTTATCTTTGATGAACATTTCCTGAACATGCTTTCTTGCTTCAGAGGCCAGTCCTGCATGATAGAAAGCCGCATTTAAGCTATAAAGGTTCAGGAACTCAGCAATTTCCTCGCATTTTTTTCTGGAAGAAGTGTAGATAATGGCAGGGGTTTTGTAATTGCTTATAAGATCAAAACATTCAATTTTTTTCTTTTTTGTCTTTATGACTCCAAGCACCAGGTTATCGCGTTCAAAACCCTTAATGAAAATTTTTGGATTCTTCATCCCCAGTTGTGTGCTAATATCCTGGATTACCTCAGGAGTAGCGGTTGCGGTAAAAGCAGATATGCTGTTTATGGAAATATAATCGGCAAACTCCCTGATCTTTCTGTAGCTAGGCCGGAAATTATGGCCCCATTCACTGATACAATGTGCTTCGTCAACAAACAGGTAAGAAGGGTTATAGTTCTTTATTCTTTCGACAAACTGACTGTTTTCCAGGCGTTCAGGTGCTAAATAAAGAAGTTTAATCAGCCCCGACTGTACATTGCTGAAAATTCTCTCAATTTCCTGAAACCCAATTGTGCTATTGATAAAAGCTGCAATTTCCCCGTTTCTGTTCAGGGAATCCACCTGATCCTTCATAAGGGCAATTAAAGGGGAAATAATTACCGAAAAATTATTAGCCATCAGGGCTGGTATCTGATAACACAGGGATTTGCCTCCTCCTGTTGGAAGGACTGCCAATGTACTGTTTCCCTCAGTAATCGAATTTATTATTTCCAGTTGCGCCGGACGGAATTCTTCGTGACCAAAATATTTCTTTAATGCTTCATTTGGAGTCATACTACTTATGGTGTTTGTTTAGTAAACTAACTTTTGCTTTTCCAGGAGTTCGGATATTTTCACCTGCACAGAGAACAGTCTCAAATCAGGAGGAAAAATAGAAATAACAGGGCATATATAGTAAAAAATTAATTAATTTGTACTATAATTTTCTGTTATGAATTGAGTGTATGAATAAAAGGAGTATCTGTAATTCAGAAGATAATAAGGTGCCGGGAGTATTGGATCAATTAGTTTATCCGGTCCTTCTCATTATAATCTCTCAGATTACTATTTATAGTAAAAGGGAGATTAATAGCATTGAAATTTAGCCGAAAATGGGCAAAATTTGCTGGAATAATATTTGCCGCTATTAATTGCTTTCTGTAAGAAAAAGTAAAATATTACTGTTTAATATAAATGTAAAATAAATAATAGGTAAAGTACCAGTTATGAGCGAAGAAAAATTAAAATTAGAAGATCTTTTGGGAGTTGCTCCGCAAAAGGAAGAAAAAGACAGAATAGATTACATAGCAATCATCGGTGCCGGAATAATGGGACAGGGAATTGCTCAGACTGTATCTTCTTCAGGCATTGATGTCCTAATAGTAGAAAAAGATGAAGAGCACCTAAATTGTGCAAAACAGAACCTTGGTGATTGTATGGATAGGGAAATCAGCCGTTGGGCAATGACCAAAAGCGAAAAGAAATCAATCTTAAGCAGGATTAAGTGGACCACCGATATCAAAGATACTGAAGATTGTGATTTATTTATAGAAGCGGTCGATGAGGACCTTGAACTAAAAAAGAGCGTTTTCAAGCAGATTGACCAGATTGCTAAGGAAAATGCTATTGTAGTCTCTAACACTTCAACTTTAAGTCTGACAAAAATTGCAGAAGTATCACATAGAAGGGACAGGATAATAGGGATGCATTTCCTGAATCCCGTACCGAAAGTGCCGCTTGTTGAACTTGTGAGAGCCTTTGATACTTCCGAAGAAACACTCGAAAGGGTGAAAGAATTTGCTAAGAGGATCGGTAAGACAGCAGTTGAAGTATATGAATATCCGGGATTTGTCACTACCAGAGCTATCGTTCCTCTATTGAACGAAGCCATGTATATTCTGATGGAAGGTGTTGCAACTGCCGAAGGCATTGATACTGCGATGAAATTGGGGTATAATTTCCCAATGGGTCCACTTGAAATGGCTGATGCCATGGGGCTCGATGAAGTGTTGGCCTGGATGGAAACGTTATGGAAAACTCTGGGTGAACCTCGTTACAGAGCTTGCCCGATATTAAGAAAATTAGTTCGCGAAAAGAAACTCGGCAGAAAGACCGGAGAAGGTTTTTATAAATATAACAGCGAAGCTAAATAAAATAGGAGATTTATTAAATAGATGAAAATTTTAGTATTAAACAGCGGTAGCTCTTCGATTAAATATCAGTTTATTGATACCGATAAAAAGCTTACAATTGCCAAAGGGCTTGTTGAAAGAATAGGGATGAGCAGTGCCATTTTAACTCATGCCCCCTTAGGAAAAGAGAAAATCAAGATAGTTGGCGAAATTCTGGATCATTCCATCGCCATTGAATATGTAATTGCAGTTATGCTGAGTAAAAATCACGGAGTTATCAAGGATAAGAATGAAATTGATGCTGTAGGGCACAGGGTGGTTCACGGTGGTGAAACTTTCTCCGGGTCGGTATTAATCACAGATGAGGTCCTCCAGGCATTAAAAGATAATATTGAACTGGCACCGTTGCACAATCCGCCAAACATTAAAGGTATTGAGGCTGTTACAAAGCATCTTCCGGGTACACCTCAATGTGGTGTCTTCGATACTGCTTTTCATATAAAAATGCCCCCTCATGCGTATCTTTATGGAATACCATATGAGCTTTATAAAAAATATAAGATCAGAAGATATGGATTCCACGGTACCTCACACCTATTTGTGTCAAATCGTGCCGCGGCTCTTATGGGTAAACCGATTGAAGAACTGAAGATAATAACAGCTCATTTAGGAAACGGATGCAGCATGGCTGCTGTGGACGGAGGACGTTCTGTTGATACCTCCATGGGTTTTACTCCATTGGAAGGTTTACTTATGGGAACCAGGGGAGGGGACATGGATCCTTCATTGATTCTGTATGTAATGGGTAAGGAAGGGTTGTCATTATCAGAAGCCAATACCTTGATGAACAAGCACAGCGGGTTAATCGGTATCAGCGGAGAAAGCAGCGATATGAGAGAGATAGAAACAGCTGTCCAGGAAGGCAATAAAAAAGCAAAATATGCTTTTGACGTATTTAACTATCGCATAAAAAAATACATTGGTGCCTACACTGCTGCAATGGGTGGACTGGATGCCCTGGTATTTACAGGTGGAATTGGCGAAAATTCTGAGATGGTAAGGAAAGCCGTATGTGAAAATATGAGTTATCTTGGAATTAAACTGGATGTTGAAAAGAGTGACAGCAGACCTGATGGGGAAGTGCTGATTTCAACACCTGACAGCAAGGTAAATATCTTTAAGATTCCAACCAATGAAGAGCTGGTAATTGCACTCGATACTGAAAAGATAGTGTCGGAACAGATGGCTCAGGTTACAAAGTAACTTTTAGTCTGATGCTTGTAAAAATATAAAGCCGGTCCTAAAGAGGCCCGGCTTTTTTATTGGTTCCTGAATTTCAGTTCTGATCAGTCATCTTCTTGATTTCATCCCTGATTCTTGCTGCTCTCTCATAATCCTCATTATCCAATGCTTCGCGCAGCTGATTCTGAAGTGAGGCCAGTTTTGATTCCTTTGATCCTGAAGGGACCGGCTTTTCAGGAATTTCTTCATCGGGCAAGGATTCATCTAAATTTTCTGCGGATTCTTCTTCGCCGGATGGAATAAAAGCTGCTGCTTTCATTACCTCTTCATTGACGAAGATGGGAGCCTGTGTCCTGACGGCTAAAGCAATAGCGTCGCTCGGTCTTGAATCGATATCGTTTGTCAGAGAAGATACTTCCAGAATAATCTTTGCAAAGAAAGTATTATCACGCAGCTCATCGATCAGAATTTCCTGAACTGATGCCCCGAGATTATCAATTATGTTTTTCAGTAGATCATGCGTAAGGGGACGTGGTGGTTTAATACCTTCGATTTCGAGAGCAATAGCCTGAGCCTCAAATGCTCCAATAATAATCGGAAGCCTTCTTACCCCATAGACTTCCTTTAACAGTATTGCATAGGCGCCGCCTGCTGAAGGAGTAGAGGATAAACCAAGTATTTCCACTTGAACTTTATTCAATTAATACCTCTTTGAAAGTAAAGTTAATAAACCAAGTCACTTAACTTTAAGTTATTGAACCTACCTCAATAAAAACAAACATTCAAAATAATTATTTACAAGTAAAATCAGAATATCCAGTGAAAACATTTCCTGGATATCCTGACTGCTATTAACCCTTAATCTTTTTTATTTCCTCATTCAATGCCGGCAGTATTTCAAAAATATCACCTGCAATGCCATAGTCAGCAATACCGAAGATAGGGGCATCCTTATCTTTATTTATGGCGACTATATATTTGGAAGAAGACATACCAGCCAGATGCTGTATTGCTCCGGAAATTCCAACAGCTATATATAAATTCGGGGAAACTGTCTTGCCTGTCTGTCCGACCTGTTCACTGTGAGGTCTCCATCCTGCATCTACTACCGCACGGGATGCTCCAACGGCTGCGCCCAGAAGATTAGCCAGATCTTCAATCAGATTGAAGTTCTCGGGTGCTTTCAGGCCTCTACCTCCTGAAACAATTATTTCTGCTTCAGCTACATCCAGTTTACCTTCTGATTTTTTGATATCAGTAACAACGGTCTTCATGTTTGGATTATCTACATTCTTTACCGCAACTGCGGCACTTTTATCAGATAATTCTCCCATATTAAAAACATTGGGCCGTAGAGTAAAAATCTTCTTCTGAGAGTTAATTTTGGCTTCTAAAAGTGCTTTACCTGCATAAACAGGACGCGTTGCAACTATTTCGCCGGAAACGACCTCCAGGCTGATACAATCCATCAGAATACCCGCGTTGACCTTTATGCAGACCAGTGGTGCAAGATCCTTGCCCATTGAGGAATTTGAGAAAAAGAGTATATCTGCATCAGTTTCTTTTGCATAATTGGCAATAACTTCTGCATATGCCGATGGAGAATAAACCGAAAGAGCATCATTCTTAAAATGAGTTACAGTATCTATTCCGTATTTTCCTGCAGATGGTGCATCTTCAATATTGCCGCCAATTGTTAAAGCTTCAACTGTATAATTAAGCTGCGCACCTATATTTACAGCAGTCTTTGCTGTCTCGAAGGATGATTTTTTTACAATACCGTTCCTTTGTTCTAAAAATACTAGTATTTTATTTGCCATAATTCAATTCCCTTTTAAATGACTTTTGCTTCTTCTTTAAGTAAACGAACCAGTTCTGGTACAGCAGTTTTATCGGTCCCAAGAATCCTTCCGGGCTGCTTTAAAGCGGGTTTTTTCATCTTGAGCACTTCAACTACTTTTTCAGATGCAGCTGCAGGTTTTTCATCTATCTGTTTTTTCTTGGCTGCCATTATACCTTTAAGTGAAGCGTATCTCGGTTCATTTAATCCTTTTTGTGCAGTAATTACGGCAGGAAGAGTAGTTTCAACTACCTCGCGGCCTCCTTCAATTTCCCTTTCTGCAATTATCTTGTTGCCTTCAATTTTAAGATCAACTACCACAGAAACGCAGTTGAATCCTAATAGTTCAGCCGTAAGCTGTCCTGTTATAGAATTGTCGAAATCAACAGACTGCTTGCCAAAAAATACTATTTCAGCTCCCTGTGCTTTGATTTCTTCGGCTAAAGCCTTTGCAACTCCAAGTGAATCCCGGTCATTTTCGTCTTTTAACAGAACTCCATTATCAGCTCCCATTGCAAGAGCCTTACGAATAGTTTCTTTATTGGCTTCTTTCCCCAGACTGATGACAACTACCTCGCCGCCAAACTTTTCTTTAGTTTTCAGGGCTTCCTCTATCGCAAATTCATCATATGGATTAACAATATAAGTTACCCCATTCGGATCGATAGATTTTCCATCAGCTCCAATAACAATTTTTGTAGCAGTGTCCGGAACATGACTTACACAGACTGCTATTTTCATTTTGCCTCCAATTATTTCGATTAAGATTCAACAAAAATATAAAGATACACATTAAGAAAATCAATTAAAGCCTTAAATATAATTACTATTAAGAATATATTACATCATTGGCCCTGTGGTTACTTAAAAATCATTTATCTGAATATATCTCTTTCCGAAAATACTAGTTTTTTCTGAAGAATATTTATTACTTTATTATATTGCCTTAATAATTCCCGAAAAAATGTGGGGGTGAAATGAAATGGTTATATAACTCATTTGTAAATTCCTCTGTAGTTATTTTAATTTTGAGAATAATTCTTGGGATTATATTCTTTGCCCATGGAAGTCAGAAAGTGCTCGGTTTATTTGGTGGGAAAGGACTGGGCGCAACAGTCCTGGCATTTAGTACAAACTTAAATATTCCCCCGTTTTTAATCTATTTGGCTGCTTTTACTGAGTTTCTGGGTGGATTGTTGCTGATTTTGGGATTACTTACCAGAATTGCATCAGCCGGAATCGTAATTGATATGGCAGTTGCAATTATACAAATCCATCTGAAAAATGGATTCTTTAACCCGGCTGGTATTGAGTTCCCTTTAGCGTTATTGATTATTGCATTTTGTGTATTCTTATATGGCGCAGGGAAATACAGCATTGACAGTACGCTGGCAGGGAGGTTTTCCTCCGGCTTTCTGTCTACGAATCAAAGACTTTGAATAAAAGCACCTGCCCGATTTCACGGGTGTTTAAGCAGCATATTTTCCATTATATACCATTTTATTGATGAACAGATTAAAGTTTACCGGGGCTCTCTGTATATTATTAGTACTTATTTTACAGGCCGGGCTATCCAATTGTTACAGCCAGACTGCTGATGTAATTAATTATAAGCTTATTTCCCGTGGAATCAGTTATAAAGAAGTAATTGATTCCCAGGATACGCTGCTTCTGCATACTCTGAGAATTGAACTTAATGATTGTGATTGTTATGTGCGGGCGGAAAAGGCACAGGGGCAGTTATCCGGATTAAGTACAGTAAGTAACATGGCCGAAGACATCAGGGATTCCCGGTATAAAGTAATTGCCGCGATAAACGGCGATTTTTTCGAACCCGACGGAGAAATAAGTAATAATATGATTTCTGAAGGGAAATACCTTAAAGCTGTTCAGCATCCGTTTTCAAGAAAATATATTTTCGACAAGATTCATTCTCAGTTTGCCTTAACTTACGGTAATAAGCCATTGATTGAAAAGTTCAGGTTTGATGGCCGCGTATTTTTTAAGGATCAGACGACTATTAACATATCTAAAATTAATTCTATACCGGACAGTAACTCGGTATCTCTTTATAATGCATCTCAGGGAGAATTTACAAATGAATCAAAGGAACTGGAAATTACTGAGTATGAACTTGTTCCATTAAAGGATTCCCTGGAAACGTTTCTCTTTCTGGTTAATAGTGCGAAAAAGAAGACCGGGAAAAATCCCTTAAATGGCAATAACTGGATTCTTTCGGGCATTGGCACAAGTGCCCGGATTTTGGAGGAAAAAGTCAGAGAAGGGGATACATTACGGATCGTATTAAAGCTTGATCCGGATTTTCCGGGGATCAGGACTCTTGTAGGCGGATGGCCAAGAATAGTACTTGATGGTGTGAATATCAGCGCCTCATCCGACTCGCTCGAAGGTGTGCTCAGTAAATTATCCAGAATAAGAAATCCACGAACCGGAATCGGGTTCTCCAGAGATAGCAGTGTGATTTACTTTTTTGCCGTAGATGGAAGGAGGAAGGATAGCAGGGGAATGACTCTGTCTGAATTTGCTGATTTTATGATACGCGAAGGAGCGTTTCAGGGATTAAACCTGGATGGCGGAGGATCAACAACAATGTATGTTGGTGATGATGTTGTGAATAATCCAAGCGATACCTTCGGAGAAAGAAAAGTAGGAAATTGTCTTCTGTTAATGAGGAAAGAAACACAACAATAAATCTGTGAGTATTTAAAATGTATGAGCACCGCAGAAAAGCTCTGTTACCCAGAGCTAAATTCTTTTTACGGATATTTTACCATTTTCTTGTTGCTTTTGGGATTATAATCGGGGCTTTACTGATTGGGATATTGGGCTATCATTGTTTCGAAGGTCTTGGATGGATTGATGCAATATTGAACTCATCAATGATACTTGGGGGAATGGGACCTGTCAATCCTATACAGACTACAGCAGGTAAGCTGTTTGCGTCTGCTTATGCGTTGTTTTCCGGAATTGTTTTTCTGATTGTTGTAGGTATTCTCTTTGCCCCTGTATTCCACAGGTTTCTTCATAAATTCCATCTTGATATGGATACTGATACTGAAAGCAATAAGAAAAGTTTAAAATGATAATAGTCCCAAAAGCTATAAGTAACTTTATGTAAATTAGATAACTTATTATTTTAAAAGCGATTAGCGAAATTGCCTGGGCTTTTTCTCTTTATTTGTCTTTGTGTTTTCAGAACTATTTTTTTACTTTTCCGGACATTAATATTTAGTTACTTTTGTTAGGGCTTTCGGTCTTTTTATACAGAGAAATGGATTGGGATGATAGGGAAAATAATAAATAACTACAGAATAGTATCTGAGCTGGGTCAGGGCGGGATGGGTATTGTGTATAAGGCTTATGATATAAAACTGGACAGATTTGTAGCTATTAAAATATTGAAATCGCAGATAACCAACCAAGTTCAGTTTGTTGAGAGATTCAAGAAAGAAGCAAAAAACCAGGCAAAGCTCTCCCAGCAGAATATTGTTCCGGTTTATGGATTTCTTGAAGAAAAGGGACTGCTTGGCATTATCATGGAATATGTGGATGGTGAGACACTTGAGCACCTGATTGAACGGAAATTAAGACTGGATATCTTCGAAAGTATATTTATTATTAAGCAGGTTCTCAAAGGTGCAGGCTATGCCCATTCCAAAGGTTTTACTCATCGAGATATAAAGCCTTCAAATGTTGTAATAAATCATGATGGCATTTCCAAGATTATGGACTTTGGCATAGCAAAGTCCATAATGGAAAAGAATATTACCCAGCAGGGGAGAAACATTGGGACTCTTTTATATATGAGTCCTGAGCAGATTAAGGGGGAAGAAGTTTCCGTTCAGAGCGACATATATTCTATTGGGGTAACCCTTTTTGAAATGCTTACTGGTTTCCCTCCGTTTGACTATAATACAGAATACGAGGTAATAGAAGGACATTTGAAGCAGGCTCCGCCGGAATTATGCTCAGTTTCACCCGAATTACCCCTTTCTATTCAGAAAATAGTTGAAAAAGCCCTTAATAAAAAGGCTCAGAACAGATATACATCTGCCGAAGAGTTTTTGGCAGATCTGGAGAAACTAGAGGTTGATCTGGATTCATACAGGAGTCCCGGTCCTATCCTTAAAGACAGGACCAGGGGGAGATATAAAGCCAGAGCTGCTCTGTATTCTATACTCATAATCGTATCTTTCTTTGCAGTGGTTTATTTTTCATATACACAGGTGTTAGCCTTATGGCGAAGTGGAACTAACCCGCTTATTTTATCTTTCAAAGAAAATGGAGATAAGCAGGTTCTTACCAAACCCGGAAATACACTAACTTCATTCAGCTGGAGTGTGTTAAATAGCGGAGTAAATAACGACCTTAATTCAGTCTATTTCCTGAATGATTCTGTCGGTTTTTGCTGCGGATTTCATGGTGTATTGCTAAAAACAACAAATTATGGGACAAATTGGAGAGTAATTCCCTTAGCGACTGAAAAAAATCTATTTGACATCTGTTTTAATAAAGAAGGGACCGGGTATGTGGTAGGTGAAGGCGGTAGCTTATTCAGGTCTACTGATCTTGGAGAGAACTGGACTGTTCAGAATGTCAGCACAAATGAGACATTTTTCAGAATAAAATTTGTTGATGATAATACAGGGTTCATTGTAGGCTCCAAAGGTGTGATATTAAGGACAACAGATAAAGGACTGCAGTGGAAGAAATTAAATATTTCATCTGAAAATATTTTATATGATATTTCATTTTCAGAAAACCAGACTGCTTTTGTTGTGGGGTGGAATGGCGAATGCTTTAAAACTTCGGATAATGGTGAAAATTGGATTATGTTGAACAAATTTACAACCAATTATCTCAAGAGCATTAAATTCCTGAATCCTGCCATCGGTTTTATTGTTGGCGGAAATGGAGACATCTTCAAAACCGAGGATGGAGGAAATAAATGGAAGAAAATAAATAGCAGCCTGACCACAGGATTTTATGATGTGAATTTTACAGACGATAAGTTGGGAATTATTACCGGAGCTCAGGGTAAATTATTAATTTCAAAAGATTTGGGTGAAACCTGGGCAAATACCGAAACAAATCGGTTTAATTCTCTTAGCAGAATTAATATCAGCCCCGCAAAAAGAATTTATGCAGCGGGCGTAAATGGAACAATTCTTAAGTTTTAAGTGAAATAAATTATAGGAAAATCAATTGGATAAATTTGTAGTTACGGGTGGAAAACCATTGAACGGTAATGTAAAGGTTAGCGGAGCAAAAAACGCTGCTCTGGCCATAATGCCTTCAGCTTTGTTAAATGCCGGAGTAAATGTACTGTACAATACTCCTGAAGTAAATGATGTATATACGATGATCAAACTCCTTAATAATCTGGGAGTGGAAACTGATTTTAATAACCATACATTGACTTTTAATACATCCAATATTACCAGTCAGGTTGCTCCCTATGAGCACGTAAAAAAAATGAGGGCCTCGGTATATGTGCTGGGACCTCTTGTTTCGCGATTTGGTTATGCCAGGGTATCACTGCCTGGAGGTTGTGCCTGGGGGCCGAGACCTATAAATCTGCATCTGGAAGGCCTTAAAAAAATGGGAGCTGAAATTGATCTGGAAGGCGGATATATTATCGCTAAGGCCAACAAGCTGAATGCCGCCAGAATCAATTTCGACGTATCTTCTGTCGGAGCTACCGGAAATATAATGATGGCAGCAACACTTGCTAAAGGGACTACAGTTATTACAAATGCTGCTATTGAACCCGAAATTACTCTGCTGGCCGAATATTTGGTGAAAATGGGAGCCAGGATTAATGGAATCAATACCTCTGTACTGGAAATTGAAGGTGTTGATGAATTGCATGCTGCCGAGATTACAAATATTCCCGATAGAATTGAAGCAGGAACCCTGCTTATTGCAGCAGCAATCACCCGTGGAAATGTCACTCTTGAAAATGTGGATCCTAACCATATTGATGCTGTTCTTGTAAAACTCGAAGATTCAGGAGTAAAACTTTCAGTTGATGGTACAAAAATAAATATTGATGCCACCAGGTTACAGAAGATTATACCTGTAGATGTTTCAACATCAATTTACCCTGGTTTCCCGACAGATATGCAGGCCCAATGGACAGCATTTATGTGTCTGGCAAATGGAGTGTCAACTGTTACCGATGGTATTTATCTGGACAGGTTCAAACACGTTCCTGAATTAAACCGTCTGGGTGCAGATATCGAGATAAGGGAAAATAGTGTTGTTATCAAAGGCGTGGAAAGACTTCAGGGCGCAAAAGTTATGTCAACTGATCTGCGGGCCAGCGCTTCGCTTGTACTTGCCGGACTGGCTGCCGAGGGTTCTACTGAGGTACTGAGAATATATCACCTGGACAGAGGCTACCAGAGAATAGAGGAAAAATTGATCAATCTTGGTGCAAGCATAGAAAGAGTAGCAGGAGCAGAATATTAATCCTGCAAAATCAATGAAACAGAAGATTAAACTGGATACATTGACAGTCGAACTGTTCATTCTTTTTCTTTTTGATCTTTTGTTGCTGAATCTGCCTTTGACAAATATCCTGGGATACGAGTATTCCGCGGCCAATAGTATAATGATTACGTTACTCAGCGGAATCTATACTATTTCTGTTTTTATAACGGGTCCTTCACAAAAAGAAGGACTCAGAGTATTTCTCAGGAAAGTGTTTACTCCGTATCTGTTATTTTTAATTTTGCCTTTACTATTGTCTGTTTGTGCTGCTTTTTTTGTGAGGAACTGCTCTCTGTTTCAGGGATTTCTGTTTTATCTGGTACTTACCGTTCCTGCTGTGGTGATAGGAAGCGCTGTTGCCATTTCAAGCTGCTATCTGAGCCCCAAATTCCCCAGAACTCTTTTTATTCTAATATATGTAATTATTCTCCTCATTCCTTTATTATACATATATCTGTATCCTCAGATCTATTTTTATAATCCGGTGATCGGTTATTATCCCGGAACTATTTATGACGAAGGTCTCTCAGTGGGTATCAGATTAACCTTATACAGGCTGTTGAATATCATATATTTCGGAAGTCTGGGATTGTCTGCTTTTGTATTAATTAACAGGAAGGGGAAACGGGAAGTAATTAAGCGAATTGTTTTCTCTGTTTCATTTATTCTTATAGCCATTATTTTCATACTTTCCGGCGACAGTCTGGGCTTTACTACTACTCTTTCAAAAATGAAAGCAGAATTATCGGGGCACTTAAACACGGAGCACTTTGAACTGGTATTCGATCCAAGAATTCAGAAGAAATTTATTGAAAATATCGCGCTTCATAATGAATATTATTATGAACAGGTTACAAACGCTCTGAGGGTAAGCAAAACTGAAAGGATTACTACCTTTTTGTTCCTGAATTCTGATCAGAAAAAGGAACTTCTGGGATCTGCCAATGCAGATGTAGCAAAACCGTGGCTTAATCAGCTGTATATCAGCTATGAGAATTATGAACAGACTCTGAAACATGAAATAACACATTGTATTTCAGGACAGTTCGGGACTACTCCGTTTAAAGTTTCATATCATTTTAATCCCTCTCTGCTTGAAGGCATTGCCGTTGCTCTGGAAGATGATAATGATGGGCATACTGCCCATTATATGGCGGCACTGGCATTTCATAACAATTTCAGGTTCCCGGTTCAAAGTCTCTTTAGCGGATTTAATTTTTTTGGACAGATTTCATCTTTATCTTATGTATATGCCGGATCATTTGTTAAATTCCTGATTGAAAAATACGGAATTGAAAAGTTTAAGAGGATATACAAGGGCGCTGAATACAAGGATGTCTACGGAAAGAGCATAGATGAGCTATCAGATCAGTATGCGGCTTTTATCGAAACAGTTGATGCCGGGAACCAGGCAGATGCCGCTAATTATTATTTTGGGAGAAAACCGATTTTCAGGAAGATCTGTGCGAGATATCTGGCTGAAAAAGTAGATGAAGGATGGCAGTTATATAATTCAGGATCCTATACAAGCTCAAGAGATCTCTTTAGAGAAATATTGGATAAATCTGATTCTTATCAGGCACTGCTGGGATATGTTAACAGCCTCCGGAAATTAAATGAAAACGCAGCAGCTCTTTCCGTTATTGAAAAATACATAAATAATTTTCATGGAACTTCTTACTTTTATAACCTGGAATTATTGAGGGCTGACCTTTTGGTGGTGAACCGGAAAATAAGGCAAGCGGAAAATCTTTATGCCGCACTAATCAGGCAAAATGCTTCGAGGGAATATTACAACCTTGCAAGTATAAGAAGTAAAATGAGTGCAGACAGCCTCAGGATGGAAAATTATCTAAGGGGCAGTGACTTCGATAAATATAATATATTAATGGAATTAAACTCAGATTCTGTAAATTATGCATCTGTTCCGGTAATGATAGGTCTTTCGGAAAAGTTTTCTGAAAACTATGACAGCTTTATGAAAAACTGGAAGGACAGGTTCCGGGTTTATGATTTTACCTCGGGTTATGCCGCCTACAGAATGGCTCAATATTCCGTAAGAAATCTGGAATTTCAGGATGCCAGGAAATTTATTATAATGGCACTAGATTTCAAAAATAACATTGAGTTCTCGGAAGTGCTGACCGCTGAACTGAAGAAAATTAACTGGTTTATTAATTTTGGAGCAGAGATCCTCCCGGATTTAAACCGGGGACAGATGAATAATTAGCGTTAAACAAATGCGTTTTAAGCATGACAACAAATACCGGAATCGATTAAAAAAATGACAATTATGGATATAAATAATAAAACGGAATTAAAAGAATATTTATCAGGAAACGAAATCTTTTCTACAGCTTCTGAAGTTGCCTCCAGGCTTAACGTAAAGCTATATATTGTTGGCGGTTATGTAAGGGATATGATACTTGACAGAAACAGGGATGAAGTAGATTTCCTTGTCATTGGCAGCGGAACTGATTATGCATCTGCTTTATCAAAGGAACTAAATGTTAATAAAATCGCAATTTACAGGAATTTCGGCACTGCCCATTTTAAGTACGGCGGACTGGACCTGGAATTTGTTGGGGCCCGAAAAGAATCTTACAACCGAAACAGCAGAAAGCCGGTTGTTGAAGAGGGAACATTTGAGGATGATATAAACCGAAGAGACTTTACTATTAATACACTGGTTGTCTCCTTGAATAAGGAAAATTTCGGAGAGCTGATTGATACATTCAACGGTATTGAGGATATAAAAAATAAAATCATTAAAACCCCGATAGATCCCTTCCTAACTTTTAATGACGATCCTTTGAGGATTATGCGGGCAATACGTTTTGCTGCTCAGCTTGATTTTAATCTTGATGAAAACGCAAAGGCAGCTGCAAAGGAATTGGCGGGCAGATTGAAAATAATATCACAGGAAAGAATAACTGATGAATTTTTTAAAATCTTGGCTTCTCCTAAACCTTCTATTGGTCTGAAATATCTTTTCGAAAGTGGAATACTTGACATAATATTTCCTGAAATATCCAGGCTTTCCGGAGTTGATCAGCGGAAAGATTACCATCATAAAGATGTGTTTCTTCATACATGTATAGTAGTTGATAATATTTCCGAGGTGACTGATAATGTTTGGCTGAGGTTCGCAGCACTGATGCATGATGTTGCAAAACCACAGACTAAGAAATTCGTGGAAGGAATCGGATGGACGTTTCATGGCCACGAAGAGGCTGGTGCAAGAATGATGGAAGAGATATTCCACAGGCTTAAACTCCCGTTGACCAGACTGGAATACGTGACAAAATTAGTCCGGCTGCACCTGCGTCCAATTGCACTAGTCGACGAGGAAGTAACAGATTCAGCCATCAGGAGACTAATTGTTGCTGCCGGGGAGGATCTTGAGGACCTGATTACATTGTGCAGGGCAGATATAACGAGTAAGAATATTAAAAAAGTATCCAGATATCTGGCCAATTATGAGAAGGTAATGAACAAGGTGCGTGAAGTAAAAGAAAAGGACCGCCTGCGGGCTTTTCAGTCGCCTGTCAGGGGAGAAGAGATTATGCAAATTTGTAATCTTCAGCCCTCAAAAAAGGTTGGTGAGATAAAAAAAGCCATTGAAGACGCAATTCTGGATGGAAATATAGGAAACACATATGAAGAAGCGCTTGAATACCTGATGAAGATAAAGGATAAAATACTGAAGCCCTAGTTTTAAGAATCCCTGTCCCTTTAATATCTCATGTCCTATTTATACTGTTCAAATTTTGTATCTTCGGACACAAATTTTAAAAAATTAACGATAAGACCACTTCCAAACGGAACATTTTCGTAATTATTTTTTAAAAGGTATGTAACTTTTCTCAAAATTAATGCGTCCAATCTTATGAGAATCGCAAAATTAGGGATTTACTACATTTCACGCTGACTTATATACTAAAGGAGTTAATAATGCGCTTTTATTTCTCATTATTATTAATTACAGTCTTATCTATTAATGTCTGGGCACAGAATACCCTGACATTAAACGATGCTATAAAAATTGCTCTTCAGAAGAATACTACATTACAGAAGAGTGCTGCCGGACTAGAAGCTAATCAATCAAATGTAAGGGGTGCTTATGGGCAGCTGCTTCCTACATTGGGGGCATCTGGATCCTGGAGATGGGATCGCTCAGAAGGTCAGGGGGGAACATTCGTTCAGGGGGGAACGCTAGTTTATAGGTCCGGTAATGAAGAAAGCCGTACTTACAGAGTGGGTGCTTCAACCAACTGGACTTTATTCGACGGATTATCGACTTATGCTAATATTCATCAGAAAGAAAATGACCTGGAAGCGGCCCGTTTGACTTTCCAGAGGACAAAGCAGGATATAGTTTTTAATACAATAGCAAACTACTATTTGGTATTAAATGCAAAACAGTTATTAAAGGTGCGCGAAGATGATCTGGCATATAACCAGAAAAACCTGGAAATAATCACTGAGAGAAACAGGCTGGGAGCAGTGACACTGGCTGATGTATATGCGCAGCAGGTAAATGTTGGAAATTCCGAACTGGCACTCATCCAGGCAAAAAATGATCTTGAAACACTGCAGAGCCAGCTTCTGACATTTCTTGGGCTGGATGTTTTGTCTGAACTCAACCTTTCAGATCCGGTGGAAAACGATAGTACAAAAGTACTTGAAGGTGAAGATTTTTTTAAGCAATATAATGACCTGAATGCAATTGTTGAGCAGGCTATGAATAATAGGGTTGATTATAAAAGTGCCAAATATAGATTAGAAAGTGCATATAATGGAATTACCATGGCAAAAGGAGCATATTTCCCGACTCTTTCGAATATTAACTCTTTTGGATCAGATGCAGGTACAATTGATGAGCTCTTTAAGAACAGGGGGTATACAGTCCAGTTAAGCTTAAATATCCCGATTTTTTCCGGCTTTGCCACGGAAAATAATGTCCAGCTGGCTGAAGTAAATGCTAAAACCAGGGAGATAGAACTGACAGAAACCGAGCGTCAGATAAAAATAGATTTGAAGAAGACTTATCTGGATTTCCAGGCTGCTCAGAAAAGACTTGATGTAAGTGCCAAGAACGTACAATCTGCACAGCAGAACAGACAAATTGAACAGGAAAAATATAATATCGGATCGGGCACATTCGTTAATCTTTTACTGGCAAGTTCACAGTATACTGCTGCACTTCAGACAAATATTACGAACAGGTTTGAATTCCTGAGACTCAAGTCCCAGCTCGAATATTACCTGGGTATTTTAGACTATAAAAAATTTGAATAAACTATTGTAAGGGAGACAAATAAATGGCAAACGGTAATAACAAGAAATCCAAAAAGAAAATCTATATCTTTAGTGGAATAGGTTTAATGGTGGTAGTATTAGTGCTGCTTTTAGTATTCAGCGGCAATAAGGAACAGATCATTCCGGTCCAGACAGAAGCTGTACAGAAAAGAAATATTACCCAAAAAGTATCTGCAACAGGTAAGATCAATCCCGAATATCAGGTAATTATTACTCCTGAGGTTACAGGTGAAATTGTTGAACTACCTGTGAAAGAGGGAGATATGGTAAGAAAGGGACAGCTGTTGATCAGAATTAAGCCCGATACTTACATGGCTGCCAGAGACAGAGCTGCTGCTAACCTGGAATCTGCCAAGGCAGGGCTTTCCAGAAGTAGAGCTGTACTTGACAAAGTTAAGTCGGATTATGAAAGAATCCAGGAATTATACAAGAAAAAGCTTTCAAGTGATGCTGAACTTGAACAGGTGAAATCTAATTATTTAAGCAGCAAAAGTGATTATGAATCACAGCAGTCAACTGTTGTCCAGTTCCAGGCCGCATTGAAAGAAGCCCAGGAAAATCTATATAAGACGACGATCTATTCTCCAATGAACGGAACAATAAGCCAGTTGAATGTTGAACTTGGTGAAAGGGTACTTGGAAGCGGTTTCAGCCAGGGAACCAACATTATGACTGTTGCCGACCTTTCGCAGATGGAAGCCACAGTTGAGGTTGATGAAAACGACGTTGTACTAGTATCATTAGGGGATACAGCCAAAATACAGATTGATGCTTTCGGAAACAAAGACTTTAAAGGTGTTGTTTCACAAATAGGCAACAGTGCAAAAACTACCGCTCAGGGTACTCAGCAGGAAGTGGTAAACTTTGAAATAAAGATCAGACTTGCCGATGCGGACAAGAGCATCAGACCGGGAATGTCCTGCAATGCCGATATCGAAACGGAAACAAAGAGCAATGTTCTTTCTGTTCCAATCCAGAGCGTAACAGCCAGAGGCAATAAGGCTCCTGAAGTTAAGACTGATGGTACTGATGGCGTTGTTCAGGCTAAGGCTACCGATAAAATGAAAGACAAAAAACCAAAGGAAGTTGTTTTTGTTGTGGAAAATAATAAAGCAAAGATGAAAGAAGTAAAGACCGGTATAAGTGACGATAACTACATTGAAATTATCAGCGGTTTAAGTGGCAGCGAAAAAGTTGTAAGCGGCTCTTACAGGGCAATATCAAGAGAACTGGCTGAGAATTCAAATGTAAGGATTGAAGGCGACCATAAGGGCGCAAAAGACAACAAGTAACCAATAGGAATTGGGAATTATTATGAACATTATTAATATTCAACATATCAGCAAAATGTATCAGGTTGGATCAGAGGAAGTGCATGCGCTTAGAGACGTTTCTTTAAGAATTGATAAAAATGAATACGTAGCTATTATGGGCCCTTCAGGCTCGGGTAAGTCTACATTGATGAATATGCTGGGCTGCCTTGATACACCAACAGGCGGACTTTATGAATTCAAGGGCGTAAATGTTAGCCAGATGAGCGACAATGACCTGGCCAAGGTCAGGAACAGGGAGATAGGGTTTGTATTCCAGACTTTTAATCTTCTTCCTCGTTCGGACGCTCTCCATAATGTGGAATTGCCTCTGATTTATGCAGGTGTGCCATCTGCTGAAAGAAAAGAAAGGGCAGTCCAGGCCCTGGTGAATGTAGGGTTACAGGACAGGATCCATCACAAGCCGAATGAACTCTCTGGTGGACAGAGACAAAGAGTTGCAGTTGCCCGTGCGCTGGTGACAAACCCGTCCATCATTCTTGCAGATGAGCCGACCGGTAATCTTGATTCAAAAACAGGCGAAGACATTATGACTCTGTTCAATGAAATTTACCTCCAGGGAAATACTATTATTCTTGTAACCCATGAAGAATACATCGCCGAACATGCTGCACGAATAATTAGAATCAAGGACGGCCTGGTAGAGAAAGATGAATCGGTAAAGAACAGATATATACCAAATGGAAGCAAATTATCAGTAACTCCATGAAACGATAAAGTAAGGGGTAAGAGATATGAAGAATTTTATTTTTGAACTGAAAGAGGGGCTGGCTATATCTTTTAAGGCTATAAAGGCTAATAAGATCCGCTCAGCATTAACTGCAATCGGAATTTTTATTGGTGTTACGTCGGTTGTCCTGATGTCAACTGCTATAAAAGGAATTGATAATTCTTTTCAGAATGGTATCAGTGCTTTGGGTTCAGATAATCTTTATATCGATAAGTGGAAGTGGTTCCAGGATGAGGAGTGGTGGAAGACGAGAAATCGTAAGAATATCACGATGGAAGAATATGAGAAGTATAAAGAATTGGCTAAACTCCCTGTTGCAATTGCACCGACCGTATGGTCCGTTCAGACACTGAAAAACGGTGACAAAACAACAGAAGCGACCATATTAACGGGTACTACTAACGATTATCTTGGAACTACCAACTTTACATTTAATGAAGGCCGTTTTTTTAACGATGTCGAAAGCCGGGGCGCAAGAAATGTTGTCGTAATAGGCAGTGATGTTGCTAAAATACTTTTCCCAAAAGGAAATGCCGTGGACCAGTATGTCAAAATTCGTGGTCAAAAATTCAGAGTAGTGGGGGTCCTTGCTGAACAGGGGAGCTTCATGCTGGGCAGTATGAACCCGGATAAGCAGGTCTATCTTCCCATTGGAAATGTATTCAAGTATTTTCAATCAGAGCACTTCAGGAGCGTTACTATTGTAGCGCGTGTACAGAATACTGCGATGATAGAGCAGACAAAAGAAGAAGCCTTGAGCATTATGAGAAAAGTCAGAGGACTGACATACAATCAGGAAGAGAATTTTTCGATTAATCAGCAGGAAGGCCTGACCAAAATCTATGATAGTACGGTAGGTATTATTCAGATAGTTGGCTTGGTTATTACGGGTCTTGCATTATTTGTTGGTGCAATTGGAATAATGAATATAATGTTTGTCTCCGTGAAGGAAAGGACCAAGGAAATAGGAATCAGAAAGGCTATCGGTGCCAAAAAGAGAACCATACTGGGACAGTTCATAACTGAAGCAGTAATAATATGTCTTTTAGGCGGATTGATTGGATTGATCGGGGCCATAATTCTCAGCAAAATAATCAATCAGTTTTTGCCAACTTCATTTCAGTTCGATGCAGTGATTCTTGCAATTAGTATTTCACTTATAACAGGAGTAATTTCCGGATTTGCGCCTGCTTATACGGCTGCAAAGATGGATCCTGTGGAAGCGTTGAGGTATGAATAATGAAATTTTTTGAGACTTTATTTGTTGCATTTAATGCCCTGAAGCTTAATAAATTGAGATCTGCACTTACAATACTAGGTATTGTAGTAGGAATATTTTCAATTATTTCCATTAGTACGGTCATCTCTATGCTGCAGAAGAGCATTGAAGAGGGAACTTCGATGCTGGGGCAAAATACGTTCCAGATACAAAAGTTTCCGGCCATGCAGGAAGGCGGTCCCGGATCGCGTGACAAATTCCGTAACAGGAAAGATATTACACTGGATGAGTACTATAAGCTGAAGGAAGTGTTGGATGTTGCACAATACGTGGGGGCAGAACAATGGGGCTTCAATAAGATCATAAAGTATGGGAATATTGAAACTAATCCTACTGTTTCTATTTCCGGCATCACACCAGATGCACAGCCAAATAATAAGTGGATAATAGAAGATGGACGTGCGATTAATAACTCAGACGTAGATCATTACAGCCGTGTGTGCGTACTGGGTATGGATGTTGCCAAAAAGCTATTCCAATCGGTTGATCCGGTAGGACAGTTCATAAGAGCTGATGGAAACAAACTGGAGGTAATTGGTGTATTTGAATCCCAGGGTGAAATGTTCGGCCAGAGCAGGGATAACTTTCTTGTTCTTCCAATTACAACTTATCAGAACTTTTACGGGAAGACAAACAACAGCATAAACATTACAGTTATGTCTGCTGACAAGGCAGCATATGATCAGACAATTGAAGCTGCTATTGGTCATATGAGAAAGATCAGAAAGGTAGCTGCCGGAGCTGAAAACGATTTCGAAATTTTTTCCAATGAGACTATTCTTACAACCATTAATGGTATTAAACAGGGGGCTGAAATCGGGGCTCTTGTAATTGCTGCAATTGCTTTATTGGCTGCCGGTGTTGGCATTATGAATATTATGCTTGTTAGTGTGACTGAAAGAACCAGGGAAATTGGCATCAGGAAAGCAATTGGTGCTCAGAAAAACAGCATCCTGTTGCAGTTTTTGATCGAAGCGATCGTGCTTTGCCTTTCCGGAGGCTTTATAGGAATCATTCTGGGAATTGGAGTTGGAAATGCTGCGGGTTTATTGTTGAAAGCTACTCCTACAATTCCAATAGGTTCTGTGATCACCGGAGTAATAGTTTGTATAGGTGTTGGAGTAACCTTTGGTACTTATCCTGCCTATAAAGCTGCAAACCTTGACCCGATTGAAGCTTTGCGGTATGAATAGAAAGCTCAATACTTATCTCTTTCAGACATTCAGACATGAGACATTTAATAATGTCTCATGTCGTTTTAATTTATAAATATTTTAAGATAGCCTTTATTATAAATATAAAGACTGCTATTTTTAACGTTAGTTGTTTTAAAATAATACAGAATTATTTATATCCTTATGATTAGAAATTTTATACTGGACGTAAAAGAAGGAATACTAATTTCTTTCAGGGCTATCCAGGCTAACAAGATGCGTTCGATCCTGACAACACTTGGTATAGTCATCGGAATATTTGCCGTTACTATAATGTCTACAGCAGTTACAGGGTTAAAGAATGCATTTATAAAATCAATTGCTTCAATTGGTTCAGATGTTTTTTATGTTGAAAAATTTGAATGGTTCAGTGGCGAGGACTGGCATCTGCAGAGAAACCGGAAAGATATCACATTAGAGCAGTATGAAAAGCTGAAGACCCAGCTCACATGGGCTGAGGCTGTGGTCCCGAATCTCAGAAGCTTTGGTGCCGGAGTTAAGTACGAGGAAAAGAGCGCTGAGACAACTATTGTGTGGGGAACTACAGCTGACTACATAAAAACAACCGGTACATTTCCTGCATATGGCAGATTTATGACTGATTTTGAAGTAAAAGCAAGTCATGAAGTGTGTATTATCGGTCAGGATATTGTTGATAAGCTTTTCCCAAATGAAGATCCGTTAAATAAATTTATAAAAATTAACGGAGTTCCCCTGAAGGTTATCGGAGTACTTGAAAAGCAGGGGAGCGGTTTCCTTGGATCTTTCAGTATGGACGGGCAGGTAATTATGCCTTTTGATGTTTTTAAGAAGATATTCGGACCCAGAAGAGATACCTTCCGAATAAATATTAAAGTAAAAGATATTAATAAGATGCCCGAGCTGAAGGATGAGATCCGGGATGTAATGAGGGCTATCAGGAAAGTCCCATTCAATAAACCCGATGATTTTGCAATAAATCAGCAGGAGGCTTTCTCCCAGATGTATGACAGAATTATAGGTACAGTTGCTATTGCCGGACTCGTAATAACTGCTCTGTCCTTGTTTGTAGGGGCTATCGGTATTATGAATATAATGTTTGTTTCTGTGAAGGAAAGAACAAAGGAAATAGGAATAAGAAAGGCCATCGGAGCAAAAACCTGGTCCATTATGCTTCAGTTTCTGGCTGAAGCAGCAATTATTTGCATGATAGGCGGAGTGATTGGAGTAATTCTGGCTTTCCCTGTAAGTTTAATTATTAACCAATTCATACCAACCGCGATGCCGCTTGAAATTGTTTTTATTGCGTTCCTTATTTCGGCATTAGTTGGAGTAGTTTCGGGATTTCTTCCTGCGTATAAAGCCTCCAGGATGAACCCGGTTGAAGCCTTAAGATATGAATAATTAGTGAGGAGTTTAGTTGGTACAGTTATTTGAAAGTGTATTGATGGCATTGAATTCTCTGAAGAGCAATAAAACCAGATCAATCCTTACGCTGGTTGGTATTGCTATCGGATTATTTTCCATTATAATAGTAATGACTGCTATTTCTGCAATTCAGGGGAGTTTTGAAGAAGCTTTCAACCAGATTGGTACAAATAATATTATTATCCAGAAGTATCCCGCAATACATGGCGGACCAGGAACCTGGAAAAAGTACCGTAACAGAAAAGACCTGACTATTGAACAGGGTGAAAAGCTCAAGCAAAATACTACTCTACCTATCTCTGTTGGAATTTCAATTGATGAGGGCAGCCGTGTAGTTAAATACGGAAAGGAAGCTACCAATCCTAATGTTTACCTGGCCGGTGTAAATATGGATGAATTTATTTCTTCCAGCTATGTAATTGAAGACGGCAGGGGCTTCTCAAAACAGGATATTGAATACAGCAGAAACGTTTGTGTAATAGGAATGGATCTTGTTAAAAAACTCTTTAAGAACATTGATCCAATCGGCCAGAAGGTTACTGTTGATAATATGAAGCTCGAAATTATAGGACGATTCAAGGAAAAAGGGACGATCTTAGGACAGAGTCAGGATAATTTTATCATTATTCCGATCTCAGTGTTTACTAAATATTACGGGGATAATTCTTCTGCACAGTACAATATCCAGGCTCCCAGCCAGGAGACTTACCAGGCAACACTGGATCAGGTGATAGGAGCTCTGAGGACTATAAGAAAGGTACCCCCGGGCCAGGACAACGATTTTGAAATAGTTTCAAACGACCAGCTGATCTCACAGTTTAATGATATTACCAAGTACTTTAAGGTTGGAGCCGGTGTAATTGCCTTTATTGCCCTAATTGCCGCCGGTATAGGTATTATGAATATTATGCTTGTTAGTGTGACTGAAAGAACCAGGGAAATTGGCATCAGGAAAGCAATTGGTGCCCAGAAACTGACTATAAGATTTCAATTCCTGGTAGAAGCAATAGTGCTAAGCATGCTGGGAGGATTAACAGGTATTCTTTTGGGACTCATTGGCGGTAATATTATTGCTGTACTCCTAAAAGCTTCTGTAGTGCTGCCGGTATTCTGGATAGCTACAGGACTAGTTGTGACTTCGGCTGTTGGACTTGTCTTTGGTGTTTATCCTGCAATAAAAGCCTCAAATCTGGATCCAATTGAGGCCCTGAGGTACGAATAAGACTTACACAAAATCGGTAAATGATATCCGAAAATCCCTGCCGCAGTAATGCAGCAGGGATTTTTTTTTGTCCCTTTTCTGGTGCCCGCCATTTTTTATGCATGCCTTTTTTAATGACTACCATTTTTTGCCCCTTTTGGATATTAATATGTAAGGTATGTTTTTGATGTGAAAGACTGTGAATGGGTTTGATTGCTAAGTGATACTTATGAGAAAGAGGAGTGGTTGTGATTTCAAAGAATTTTTATGCCAGATTCGACTTTCTGTTTTTTTTCTCATGTATTTTTTTCTCCCAGTATAATTTACTCTTCAGTCAGGTTTCAACTGCTACTATCACTGGAAAAGTGACTGACAGTACAGGGCTTCAACCATTGACCGGCATCAGTATTCTGGTTTCAGGTATTAATTATGAAACTTTAACTGATCTTAACGGTACGTATATAATAAACGACATACCCACAGGAGTCTACAGTCTGGTAGCCTCAGCCCTCGGCTATAAGACCGTAGTTAAAAAAAATGTCAGAATAGCTGCCCATAGCTTACAATATATAGACTTCCATTTGTCAGAGAAACTGGCGTTAGTGCCGGAAGTAACCATAAGGCCGAGAAATTTTCAGGAAGATTTTAATGAATTTACCGGCTCACTCAGGCTTAGCAAAGAAGAAATCAAGCGTATTCCGGGAAACCTGGATGATGTAGTCCGTTCAGTTTCTGTACTGCCTGGGATTGCACAGATGACTAATTACAGAAATGATATGATTGTAAGGGGTGGTGCTCCTTCAGAAAATCTTTTTCTTGTCGATGGAATGATTGTCCCCAACATAAACCACTTTGGCAGCCAGGGTAACACTGGCGGCATTATGAGCTACATTAACATGGATTATGTCAATTCTGTAACCTTTTCTACGGGCGGATTTTCAGCTTTGTACGGAGATAAAATATCTTCTGTAATGGAAATTAGTCTGAAAGACGGGAAAAAGGATCACCTTGGTGGCAAAGTCGTTATTTCAGCCACACAATTTGGATTGAATCTGGAAGGACCTCTTAACCAGAATACGGATTTTATAGTTTCTGCCAGAAGAAGCTATCTGGATTTAGTCTTCAAGGCTTCCGGGTTTATTTTTGCTCCGCAGTATTATGATTTGTTTGCTAAAGTACATTCCAAAATAAGTAATTCAAGTTCTGTTTCCATAATTTTCTTAGGGGCAATGGATAATGTGAAATTCTTTGAAAAGGAAAGTGATGAAAGGTATTCAAACCCCAGGGCCATGGGCAGTAACCAAAAACAATATGTAGCCGGTATTTCATATAAAAATATTTTTTCCAAAGGGTATTATAACCTGAGTTTTAATAGAAATTCAATAAACTACGAAACAGTTCCAAATTTTATTTTCGAAAACCATTCCATTGAGTCGGAAGATATCTTCAAATCAGATTTTGTATTTTCATTCGCACCCACATCGGAACTAAACTTTGGTACAATCACAAAAGTAATAAACTTTAAGACGGACATAAAATTATACAGGTTCAGGACAACCTTCGAGGAAGAATTAAAGGTAAATTCGCTTTCAGCTGACAATCAATATCTTAAAACGGGAGCATACGTTCAATTCAATAAACTTCTATGGGATAAGCTGAGACTTAATGTGGGCGGAAGGATAGACTTTTTTGATGGCACTACTGAGGAGTACACAACCTCACCAAGATTTGCTCTGCAGTATTCTTTATCAGAACTGACAGACCTGAGTTTAAGTATGGGTATTTATCATCAGGCTCCCAACAGCTTGTGGATTGCAGCCGATTCAACAAACATGAATTTATTAAGTACAAGGAGTGACCAGCTGGTCCTGGGTATCGAGCAGAAAATCGATAGTGATATGAGAGTTAAGTTTGAGGGCTTCTACAAAC
>JBLMZM010000107.1:0-4247 GCA_050258815.1 Ignavibacteriales bacterium | reverse complement strand
GTCCTTACGCCTCAGGTATTCCAGCACCTCAGATGTAACTAATCCAAAGAATATCAGTATCCCTCCTGCTATGCCTAAAGCCGAGATTCTTTCGTCAAGCATAATGTATGCAAAAATTGCTGAGAACACCGGTTCGAACGAATATATAATACCCGCCTTAACGGGACTTACTTCCCTCTGGAACCTGGTCTGCAGCAGAAAAGTAATGATCGATGCAAACAGCGCCGTATACAGAAGTCCAAATACGAGATTTCCAGTAAGCTCAAAATGAACAGGTTCAATATTTGTCACTGAAAGCGCGGCTGAAAACAGGAATGCCAGGAGGCTTGTAACCGCGACCTGAAAGAAAGTAAGGAGAAGAAAGTTTATCTCTTTGCTTATCTTATGCAGGTACACAATCTGTACCGCAAAGAAGAAAGCACAGATGAGTGTAAGAAAATCACCAACGTTAAAATTACCGCCAAGATCACCCAGAAGGCCGGATACCGACTGTAGTACACCTGATCCGGGAACAGCTTTAGCAGACAGAAATAAAAGTCCAAAAACCACAATTATACTCCCTGCTACTGCGCCGAAGGCGGGTTTTTTCTTTTCAATCAGCATCTGCATTATGGGAGTAAAGAGCACGAAGGACCCGGTTATAAATCCGCTTTTGGTTGCAGAGGTATATTTTAATCCGACTGCCTGCGGGGCAAATTCAAAGAAGAGAAAAACACCCAGAAGTGCAGACCTGTAAAATGTCTTTTTATCTATCCGGAGCAGCTTTTTATAGACAAAGGGGAGCATGACAACTGAGGCTATAAGAAATCTTAGAGCGACAAAAAGCATCGGGGATGAATCTGCAAGTGACCCCTTAACAATAACAAACGTAGCGCCCCAGAGAAGTGTTGTTATAATCAGTGCACTTTCGCTGAGGTACTTTAATGAATTTCTATTATGCATTAGTCTATTCAATTTATGATTTTTTAGCTCTGAGTTAATATCAAAACATAAACAACCTTACAATTTCTAATCACTGCAAGTCCATCCTGACCAGCCAATGATGCCCAATACTCGCGCGGAGTAGAATAATAATAAATCTTGTCCTCAGGAGATATCTTGCTTTCGATGGAATTCCAGCTATCAGAATATTGTTTTAATGTTCTGTTCCTAATCTTTTCAAGTTCAGCTGGAGTAACAGACGAGGAAGCAAATATTTCTTCAATGTGCTTTTTTGCATAAGCAGCAAGCCAATACTTAGTTTCTTCTTTTTTAATCTCTTCTTTTAACCAGGCAGCATCCAGTTCGCTATGGTCCATAAGTCCTGGTGCAAAATACTCCGTAGAGTCGGATTTAGACAAAGTGCCGCAGGGCACCAGATATTTAGGACCTGAACAACTCTGTAATTCCTTGCTTTGGGAATTAGATACAGACGTAAAAATAAAAATGGAGCAAATTAAAAGGAAGGATTTTCTTGTCACTGACAATCTCATTTATTATTGAATTTGGAGATTCGTTTAATATTCTGTTTTTATTACTATAATTTCCAACTTTTATTTGGTATTAACTTCCAGCGGTTTCTGTTACACATTCAATTAAGTTGTAGTCCCACAGGGAAATAACAGCAGCAATGAAAATTGGGAAAAACGCGATTATTGTCAAGTATTTTTAATTTATGTTCTATATGTATATATGGTGACGAGGGGCGGTTTCGGAAAATTTTCTGAAGATTTTTCACTTTTTATATCAGCTATGGCGTATATGGATTTTCCAATCAAATTCACGTATCCGAAAAAACATGGCGCGGCCTCGTCGGAGACGGGCAGGCTAACCGCGGCGCGGGGGGGATTGCGGGGTTTCCGGTTCCCGGGGACCCGGCGCCCCATCTTTGACCAGGAAATTCTAAAGTTTTGAAAATTCTGTTTGCAGTAGCTTGACTATTTCCGCATAATCCGGATCTATAGCTATTATTTTACCTTCCGGATTTAATAAAAATGTTGAAGGATATTTTGACACCTTATACTTATACTGAATAGAGGTATTGGATTTATCATTTATGTTTTGAAAGATTTGTGTCCACGGAATCCCCCTTCCCTTAACAATCTTTTTTACCTTTTGGGCATCTTCATCAACCGCTATCCCGACTATTTCAAATGGTTTGTTCTGAAATTTTTCATACAACTGCTTAAGTTTTGGAATTCCACTTAAACAAGGAACACACCAGGTTCCCCAGAAATCAAGCAGTACATACTTACCTTTGTATTCAGAAAGGCTAAATTCTGAATTGTCCATTGTGTTTGCCGTAATTTCTGGAGCAGAGTCCCCCATTTCAGCCACTTCAATGCTGTTACTGACTCCCCTGAATTCAAGTGTCAGAGTCTTTGCATCCGCGGAAACTGAAGATATTTGATACTGCCAGCCATCAAGATTCAGGATTTCCTCATAGCTTTGCAGCCTGGTTTTTCTGTTACTTTCCCTGATGCTGTCTTTCATCCCAAAGAGAAAATCATCTGCTTCAAGATTGTCATAAGTGGCTGAACAAAAGCCATTACTTATCCTTATTTCGTAATCTTTCCCCTTTGCGGAAAAATTTCCCTTTAGATGTTCTTTAATCGAAATACCAAGGAAAAGTTTGTTCATTACTGAATCTGAAAAGACTAGTCCGCCTTTATAAGGATCTGCTCTCAGATCGACTTTTTTCTCTACTATATTATGTCCATCCCAGTATTCAAAATCGACTTTATGCCAGGGAATATTTTCAGACCCCGTTTTTTGCTTTTCCCTGCTAAGCCGTGGATATACAAACAAACTATCGTCGCTAAAATCATTATTAAAATTCGCATCAAGTATTACAACATAGTTACTGTCTTTATCAAAACCAATCATAGCAGCTAAATGCTGTTTTACTGGAAGGATTGTTAGTTTTGTCGTATCAATTTTTCTTGTTTTCATAAGTTCGGCAAATTTTCTTTCGGACAGTTTGTGCTGCCTAAAGAGCTGATAGTAAAAAAGTCCGCGCTGATAATTAAATTCTCTAATACCAGGGGCAAGGATATTTTTGGGAATACCAGAATATTTCACAGAAGAATCTGTATATGACCACGCTATAATACGAGAATATGAGAAAGGTCTGTTTTCAAAAACAGGCACCAGGTTAACTATAATTTGTTTGGGTTGAGCTAATAGCCGGGGAGTACAAATAAATCCAATGAGAGCCATAATTAATAAACAGTCTTTTTTCAAATTACACCTCAGATATTTAGAATTGTTAAATTTGGAAAAGCAATCTCCCGGTCAGACTCTTGGTTCATGACATCATTTAATAACCTGGCATCCCTTTAATAAATTGAAATCTGAGATCTCCGGAGCGCTATGGATTCCGGGCACTATTTTTTATTCATATCTAAGGCTATTAACGGGATTTGTTAATGCCGCCCTTAAAGCCTGAAATATAACCGTTCCTGAAGCTAGAAATATTACGATAAAAACAACTACCAGAAATATGCCGGCATCAATTTCGGTTTTGGAAACAAAGCTCTGAAGCAGAAGTTTTGAAATATAATATCCGGCAGGAAGCCCTATCATTGTCCCTACGATAGCAAGCTTGATTACAGATTTTGTAAGGATCATGGATATGGAAACTGCAGAAGCTCCCAACACTTTTCTAATGCCTACTTCCTTGGTTTTCTGCTGAATGGAAAATGCCGTCAGTCCGAACAAACCCATACAGGAAATTATTATTGCTATTATGCCGCAAATACCGAAGAATCCCCTGAAGAGCTGCATTATTAAATGTTTCTCCAAAAAACGCCGATCCAGGAAATAATACTTGAACGGATACTCCTTCTCATATTTCCCATAAGCCGCTTTCAGAAACCTCAAGTCCTCATTCAAGTTCTCTATATGGACCTTTACAAAGCATAAATTACCTTCACCCGGTCTCTTCCTGATTATGACAGGCGTAACCCCCGAAAATAAACTGGTATTCTGATAATCTTTTACTACACCAACGACCTGCCCATGGTCTCCCCAGAAGGACATTCCCATTCCTACAGGGTTCTCTTTTGAGATAACCCTGGCCATCTTTTCATTTATAATGAAATTCCTGGTGTCAAGAGAATCCCCTTCGATGAAATCCCTTCCTTTCATAACCTTAATATCGAAGGTTTTAAGGAAATTGTCTCCCACTGTAATCACGGGAAACATATCGTTCATGCCTTTAGGTTTGCCTTCCCATTCGGGATCTGATGTGGTTCCCTCTACCCAGG
>JBLMZM010000106.1:0-7993 GCA_050258815.1 Ignavibacteriales bacterium | reverse complement strand
TTCAATTGAGGCCTATTATGACAACATAAAGTTTTCCGACTGGACGCACGTCCTCAGCCGTGCCCCAATGCTGAAGGCACAGCATCCTGATTTTGAGATATTCAGGACAGGCGTGCACGCCGACAGGGGCATTGCGTGTGCCGACTGCCATATGCCATACCGCAGCGAGGGGGGCGTGAAGTTTACAAACCACAAGATACAGAGCCCTCTTAACGACATAGCCAACTCCTGCCAGGTCTGCCACAGGGAAAGCGAGGAGAAGCTGAGAAATAATGTTTATGACAGACAGGATAAGCTTGAGCAGGCTAAAAGAAACGTGATAGCTGAGCTCACAAAGGCCCACATTGAAGCCAAATTCGCGTGGGATAAAGGCGCACAGCAGGCGGAAATGGAGCCGGTGCTGCAGCTTATAAGGCACTCACAGTGGAGGTGGGATTGGGTAGCGGCTTCAAATGGCCACGGGTTCCATTCACCGGTTGAGGTGCAAAGGGTGCTGAACACCTCGCTGCAGAAAGCAGGGGAGGCGCGTGTGCAGATTTCGCGCATTCTTGCCCGCCACGGCTATACGGATCCTGTACCCATGCCTGATCTGTCGACCAAGGCAAAGGCCCAGGATTATGTGGGGCTCAAGGTGATGGAAATGAAGTCACAGAAGGAGGAATTCCTGAAGACGGTTGTGCCGGGATGGGACCAGAAAGCCGCTGAAAGGGAATCGAAATACCTCAAAAAATAGCTGAAAACAGGATATTCCGGATCCCTGAACTGCTTCAGGGATCCTTTTGAAAACACCCCCCTTAAGATTTACTCTTCCATTGACTTTTAAGGAAAAAATAGGTATCTATTGCTCGAAGTTTAATGTTGAGGATTTAAACTTTTCTAATATTTATTGTGTTATCATATTAAAGGAAAGCGAGGAAACGATGATAGACAATAATAACAGGCTCGACATAGCTCAGGAATATTTCAATAAGGCATATAAGTACCAGATTGAGGGGAAAATTGAGGAAGCAATTGATTATTACAAGATGTCTATTGATTTATTTCCAACGGCCGAAGCTCATACTTACTTAGGCTGGGCATATGGTATTCAGGGAAAGTATGAAGATGCAATCGATGAGTGCTATGTTGCTATAGATATTGATGAAAATTACGGAAATCCCTATAACGACATTGGTACCTATCTGATCAATCTGAAAAGGTACGAGGAAGCTATAATATGGCTTGAAAAGGCCATAAATGCTCCGCGTTATTCGGCCCGCCATTTCCCTTATTATAATCTTGGCAGAATTTATGAGAAAAAGGGTGAATGGTTCAGGGCGATGGACTATTATAAGGAGGCACTGGAACTCTATCCCAGGTATGAGGCGGCTAAGAAGGCTATTATCAGACTTACAACGCTGATGAACTGACCTCACTTGCCGTTAAAAAAAAGAATTTCACATTAAAACCGGCCCCGCCCTTAAGGTGAGGCCGGTTTAATTTTTATCTCCCCTCTCCGATAATAAACTTTAGTTATTTATTTTATTGAAAAATTTACGGGATAATTATGCATTTTGAAGACATTGATCCGGCAAATATAATAGAGGCGCAATTAATTAATTCGCAGCAGGACCTCTGGCGGGTGTTCAGGATCATGGCTGAATTTGTGGAGGGATTCGAAAAAATGGCCTCCATCAAACCGAGCGTCGTTATATTCGGTTCAGCAAGGACGAAACCTGGCGATCTTTACTACAATCTTACCTCTGAAGTGGCATCCAGGCTCGTCGAAAAGGGAATGGGTATCATAACCGGGGGAGGGCCCGGAATAATGGAAGCCGCAAACAAAGGCGCCATGGAAGCAGGCGGCAGTTCTACGGGTGTAAACATAGAATTACCCTTCGAGCAGGGGGCCAATCCGTTTATTGACCGCGACAAGCTGCTGTCCTTCAGGTACTTCTTCGTAAGGAAGGTGATGTTCTTTAAGTATGCCCAGGGCTATATAATGATGCCGGGCGGATTTGGAACACTGGACGAATGCTTCGAGGTGCTGACGCTTATACAGACCGGCAAGACGCAGCGTGTGCCTGTTGTACTTATGGGCAGCGAATTCTGGAAGCCGGGGATGGAATGGATTAAAAGCGTGCTGCTAAAGGAAAATTACATTTCGGTCAAGGATCTGGGGCTTTTTTCCATAACAGATGATCCTGAAGAAGCCTCTCAGCTCATTATGGATTTCCACAAGGGCAAGCGCTTTACTCCTAATTTTTAGTATTCAGTGTTGAGTGAATATAAAACTTGTTAAAAACTCCCGCCCTCCAGCGGCAGAGTCTGCCGGAGGCGGGCGGGAAACACTCAAGACCAGGCACTATTTCTTACAAGGGACCGTGAGCCTGCGGTTTTTATCAGGCTTTCATCCTCATGCCTTTTTCTTCATGGATGAATATCCAGCTTACTACCTTGCCTATATCTATCTTCTGGAAGTTATTCCAGTAGGCTTTTGTCCTTACGTGCATTGAGCTTGTATCGGACATGGGTATGGATTCTGCCTCTGACATGATGGCTCTGAGCCTGTTCTGCCATATACTCATGTTTGCAACGCGCAGGTCAACCCAGCCGTCCTTTGCCCACAGGTTGATAGTTATATCGTTAATATCAAGCTCGTCCTCACCCCTGTAAGGAGGTATTTTCATTTCATTTCCGCGCAGGAGCGAGGTTCCATCGGGCATAAGTATGGCAATTCCTATAGAAAGTATTTCGTTCCTGAGGGCTGCATTCTGCGAGATGATCTCACAGCACTTCTGTGACAAGGTTTCCGGAGACGCAGAAACGATGGTATGCATATCGCCGAAGAGGAGGCGCAGCAAATGAATTTCATACAGAAGCTTTGATAATCTTGGAGGACCCAGCAGTTCAAAAGCCACGCTGTTTACATTATGTTCTTCCTCAAGCTGTGCAAGCTTTTCAACTGCTGCGTGCTGCAGGAATCCGGCCCTGTAAGTTGGCTCCATGGTGGCGTTGTCGAGTGCGTTAATTATATCATGTCCGGTGTTGCCGCCCATGATCTCATAAATTACGTCTTCGGCAATTTCTTCCGGAGTAACGTATTCCATCTGTCCCTGAGCCGTAATTGCTTCAAATTCACCCCTGGAGAATGTACCGTTTTCGCCCGTATCGATGAATACGGATTTCATTGTCTCACCGGTAGAAGTGAACGGCCTGTCCAGTTTAAGCTTAAGTTTTCCATTCAGCTTCTGTGCCGAGTCGAGCGGCACGTCCAGTATTTCAATCGGTTTACCGCGCTTTTTGATCTCGTCGAATACAATCTTCTTCCACGCAATTGCCGCCGTAGGTTTAATTTCTTTTGTAATAGGGCCATCGGGTGTGCGTCCCATAAGGAACAGCAGAAGAGTATGTGCGCCGGCAACTGACGATTTGCTTAGAAGCACGCGTGAGGGTTTTTCCTCGCTGTGCGTGTAAGGAATATTCAGACCCATACCGCCAGTGCCGCTGGTGCCAATCTTAATATAGATTTTTGTCCCTGCCTCGTGCATTGAATTATAGAGAAGCTGTACGTGGCGGATCAGCTGGGGAATATAAAGTGTTCCCAGGAGCTTTTCCGTTTCATCAATCAGCGAATCAACGGTAGGATTTTTTTCAATTACCTTCTTGATACTTCTGTACGTAGTATAGACATCCTGGTATGCGATACCTGTAGCAGAGTTTATACAGTCAATTATGATATCGGGTTTATACTGTGCCACGAGCTGATAGATTGAGGAGCTCTTGAGGATTTCCTCGTCCATTTCCTCCAGAGTGTCCTTTACTAGCACCCAGCGCTTCTGCCTGTCGGCTAAAAGTGCAAACCTGTCCTCATCCTTAAATTCATTGCGAACAAAAATATTCCCCCACCATGGTACAAAATAATCCAGCGGCAGATGCGGGAATTCTTCCCGTAACCTGTTAACCTCGTCCTCGGCCTCCTGCTTTTTTAATGAAGTAATGATGATCTGTTTGGGTTTTTCATGAACAAGCTTACGTGTGACTGCATTACCGACCAGTCCCCATGCACCAAGGACAAGTACGGTCCTGTTTTGGATATCCATAAAATCCTCATTTTAGTTTTTGATGAAGAATCTTGTCCTTAAAATTACTCTTTATTAATTCATTAGGCAAGGACTTTGTGTGGGCTGAAAATGGTCTTCCATTGGGTGTTTTTGCCCTGGAGAGAGGATAATAAGAATAAAATGGACTAAATTATTGCCAGGAGTAATAAACAGGATAGAAAAGTATGGAGTAAAATTGATAAACAATGACATCTTTCTTAAATTAGTATAAATCAATTTAGAAATAATTAAGGAAAATACCGAAATAACATGAAGATTTGCGACATTATTAAAACTGACAAGATCATTGCGGATTTGAAAGGAAACACCAAGGAAGATGTAATTAACGAACTGATCAATCTGTTCAAGGATGATCAGAGAGTAAGTAATCTGGATAAAGTAAGAGCTGCGGTTCTGGAAAGAGAAAAGATCATGTCTACCGGTGTTGGTAAGGGATTTGCAATTCCTCACGCCAAAACTGAAGCCGTTAATGAAATTATTGCAGCTTTCGGCAAGACAAAAAGACCCATTGACTTTCTCGCACTGGATGAACAGCCTGTTCACCTCGTATTCCTGCTGGTTGGCAAAGATAATCTTGTCGGTCCCCACATCAAGCTTTTAAGCCGTATTTCAAGAATGATGAATAAGGACGAATTCAGGGACAGCCTGCTCGAAGCCAAGACTGCCGAGGAGATCTTCGCTATTTTTGAGGAAGAGGAAAACAATTATTTCGAAATTATCTAAGGTCCCTTAACGGCGCTGAATCGGATTCAGCCATAATTTCCGTAGGGGAATGATTTTATGCGGACATTTCAGCCAAACAGATTATAATAGGAATTACAATTCATTTATGATAAAAGCAATTACCGGTACCAAGGACATCCTGCCTTCAGACATCACGAAATGGAAATTCGTTGAAAGTATAATTGATAGGACCATGGAGGGTTTTAACTACAAAGAGATCAGAACCCCGGTCTTCGAAGAGACTGCCCTGTTCAGCAGGGGCATTGGTGAAGCTACGGATATAGTAAGTAAAGAAATGTATACATTCCCTGATAAAGGGGGTACAAGCCTGACGCTGAGGCCCGAGATGACGGCATCGGTTGTAAGGGCTTTTATCGAGCATTCACTAAGTGCCAGGCAGAACCTTAATAAACTCTTTTACATAGCTCCCATGTTCCGCCAGGAAAGGCCGCAGGCCGGGCGGCTGCGTCAGTTTCACCAGTTCGGGGCTGAGGCAATTGGAAGCACTGCTCCGGCTCTGGATGCGGAGATTATTATAATTGCATACAGCATACTTAAAGAGCTGGGCCTGAAGAACATGAGCGTAAAAATAAATTCACTGGGTGTCCCTGAATCCAGAGAACACTATAAATCCGTCCTGAAGGATTTCCTTGAGGACAAGGTCGCGCATCTTTCAGAGGACAGCCGCAAGAGGTTCAACACCAACATCCTGCGCATCTTCGACAGCAAGGAAGAAAATGACCAGCATATAATGGAACAGGCTCCTCTTCTTATCGATTACCTCGATGAAGAAAGCAGGGAGCATTTCAATCAGGTAAAGGAGCTGCTCGATAAGGCGGGAATTCCTTATGTGGTGGATCCAAGACTCGTACGCGGGCTGGACTATTACACGAAAACAACATTTGAGATCATCAGCGGATCTGTCGGTTCACAAAGCGCACTCTGCGGCGGGGGCAGGTACGACCTGCTGGTTGAACAGCTGGGCGGCAAACCTACACCCGGTGTCGGCTTTGCAGCAGGCATCGAAAGAATCCTTCTTGCCTGCGAGAACGAAAATAGTTTGAATATTCCCGAAGAAAATTTAGATTTGTATATCGTCAGGATGGATAACGACCTTTTACCCAGGGTATTTGAAATGGGTCTGAATTTCAGGAGAAATAACATCAAAGTTGAATTTGACTATCTGCAGAGGAGCATGAAGGCGCAAATGAGAGAAGCCAACAAGCTCAACGCAAAATATGTCATATTCCTCGGCGGTGATGAATTTAAGAATGGTCAGGTCGTGCTCAAAAACATGCACGACAGTACACAGGAGAACATTGCTTTAGAAAATATGGAATATATTTCTAATAAGCTTGCAGGTAAATAAATGCCGCTTAAAAAACCCAGTGACGTTCCGAAGATCCCTAAGACCAGGAAAAAGAAGCCTGAAAATGCAAAAGATGCAATTCCGCAGAAAAAGGAAGATAAGATTGAATATGTCTGCAAGGCTTTATTTAAATTTGATGAAACTCTCAGAAAGCAGTTTTATGTGCTGAGGCTCGAAACCATAGCCGAATTTACGAGCTTTGCCTATGAGATTTCTGTTGACGCCCATATCGACAGGAAGGTAATTGACATTACCATACTCGGGCTGCAGACAAAGATGAATTATCTTCCCAATATTGAACATGCAAAGGCTGAATGCCTGTTTGAGGATCTGGTAGGCGACTATACGGTCAATGTGATCAAGCAGGATGGCTGTATAAACAGCGCGATCTACAACTTTAACATCTATAACAAGCAGATAAAGCTGTTGGAAAAATTCATGCCTCCGAAAAAAAATAACAGATTGTTCTGTGACTTTGAAGTCGCTGAAAAAGATTTTTCTTTCCCACAGGAGTAATTTTTCAATATGATCCCAAGACTTTTCCAGATAGGTCCTTTTACGGTTTACAGTTACGGGCTGATGCTGGGTATCGCATTTATTGTATCCAGTTATGTACTGACAAAGGAATTAGAGAGGAGAAAGCTGGATCCCAACATAGCAACAGAGATTACGCTGCTGGCTATAATATTCGGTCTTCTCGGTTCAAAATTATTTTATGTGCTTGAAAACTGGGATTCATTTATCCTCAACCCTCTCGGGGAATTTTTCTCTCCCGGCGGATTAACCTTCTACGGAGGTTTCCTGCTGGCGACACTCGCAATATTCCTTGTGATCAGAAGAAAGAAGATTCCTTTCCTGGTAATTGCAGATGCCGTAGCACCTTCACTGGCCCTGGCATACGGCATTGGCCGAATCGGATGCCACCTTGCAGGCGACGGGGATTACGGGATCCCAACCAATCTGCCGTGGGGTACGAATTATGAAAACGGTACGGTACCGCCCTCGTATGCATTCAGGGGCACCGAGATTGCAAATCATTTCCCGAATGGCGTTGTACCCGATAATACTCCGCTGCATCCTGCGCCGGTTTATGAATTCATAATGGCCATGATCATATTTGCAATACTCTGGAAACTGAGGAAAAAGAACTGGGTCGACGGAAGGCTGTTTACCTATTACCTGATTCTGACGGGTACGGCCAGACTTGCCGTGGAATTCATCAGGCTGAACCCTAAGATACTGTTCGGACTTACGGAAGCGCAGGTTATTGCCGTTGCGCTGATACTGGCAGGTACAGCGGGCCTGGCTTACTTTATCAGGCATCCGGAGCTGAAGAAATTTGTTCCGCAGCCGCTAAAAACTGAAGTAAAGCAGGAAAAACACCAGTAGAATTAAAATTATAAATTTAATGAAGGTCCAACATCCAGCGCCCTGTGTGCGCCGGGATATTGGGCCTTTTTTTCACAAGCAGGATTATGAAACTAATAATTGGAAGGAAACCGGTACTGGAAGCCATAAATTCCGGTGAAGAGGTTGAACAGGTATATATACTTTATGGCCAGAAAGGACCCGCAATCTTTGAAATCCAGAAGCTTGCAAAGCAGCGGGGAGTAAAGGTAACAGAGCTGCCCATGGCCAAATTCAGCGCCATTTCTGCGGATCCTCACACTCAGGGTGTAATTGCAACTAAAAGCACGCAGGTCTATTATGACCTTGAGGAGCTTATTAAGCGTGCAAAGGCTTCAGAAGATCTGCCCCTGCTGCTGGTGCTGGATTCCATACAGGATCCCCACAACCT
>JBLMZM010000105.1:0-10708 GCA_050258815.1 Ignavibacteriales bacterium | reverse complement strand
CGGTAAAAGTTCTTAAGCCTAAGGTCATAAATTTATTTCAAACCAATTATTGTAAGATTTCTTATATTTACAGCAATAAATTTCCAAAATTATACCATTCAATTTTAAGAGAATTATTTTATGAAAAATTTTGATTTTACCGATAAGTTTGTCGACAGACATATCGGTCCGAACAAAAATGAAACTGATGAAATGCTGCATACGGTCGGTGCCGCTTCCCTGGAAGCATTAATGGATGAGACCGTTCCTCCAGCAATCAGGTTGCAAAACGACCTGAAATTGTCTGAACCGGTGAGCGAATACAAATTCCTGAAAAATCTCCGGAAAATCGCCAGGAAGAACAAGGTTTTCCGCTCTTTTATCGGAATGGGATATTACAACACTATTCTTCCCCCGGTTATTCAGCGCAATATACTCGAAAATCCGGGCTGGTATACCCAGTATACCCCTTACCAGGCGGAAATATCGCAGGGAAGACTGGAGGCTCTGATTAACTTCCAGACCATGATTGTCGATCTAACAGGAATGGAAATAGCAAATGCTTCATTGCTCGACGAGGCTACTTCTGCCGCCGAAGCCATGATCATGCTGTTTAATGCACGCAAAAATAAAGACGCAAAGGTATTTTTCGTCTCAGAAGAATGCTTTCCCCAAACCATTGACGTCCTTAAGACCAGAAGTAATCCTCTTGGAATTGAACTTCTCATTGGTGACCATAAAACCGTTGAATTGAATGATAATATTTTCGGAATGCTGCTGCAGTATCCTGCGGCCTACGGCGAAGTATACGATTATTCAGGACTGATACAGAAAGGCCACGAAAAATTCATCTATACCGTTGTTGCAGCAGATCTGCTCAGCCTTGCAATACTGACCCCTCCGGGAGAATTCGGAGCAGATGTGGTCGTTGGCTCCACACAAAGATTCGGCGTTCCGGTTGGATTCGGCGGTCCTCACGCGGCATATTTTGCAGTAAAGGATGAATTCAAACGCATTATGCCTGGCAGGATCATCGGTATTTCAATCGACGTCCACGGCAATAAGGCTTTCCGCATGGCCCTCCAGACCAGGGAACAGCACATCCGCCGGGAAAAGGCAACCAGCAACATCTGCACCTCACAGGTGCTGCTTGCAATTATGGCCGGTATGTATGCGGTCTATCATGGACCCAAAGGTATTAAAGCAATCGCCGAAAGGGTTAACGGTCTGGCTACCACACTTGATGCGGGATTGAAGGAACTTTCCTTCAACCAGACAAACCGGTATTATTTTGATACCCTGAGGATCGACCTCGGTACTTCTCAGAAAACAGAAGAGATAAGGAAACTTGCACTTGAAGCAAAGGTCAACTTTAACTATATAAATGACCATACATTAGGCCTCTCCCTCGACGAAACAGTGGACGAGAGCGACATAAAGAATATACTTGGCATTTTTGCCAAAGCAGCAGGAAAGAATGAACTGACGGATCTTTCCGTTCAGGCAAACAGTTCTATCCCCGGAAAACTGCAGAGAACATCCCCATACCTGCTCGAGAGGGTATTTAATGAAAACCACTCAGAGCACGGAATGCTGCGCTATATTAAGGCGCTGGAAAAGAGGGACCTTTCACTTACTACCTCAATGATTCCGCTGGGATCATGCACAATGAAACTAAACGCAGCTGCAGAAATGCTGGGCATCAGCTGGGATGAATTCTCATCTCTGCACCCCTTCATACCAATGGACCAGGCTGAGGGGTATAAGGAAATTATTGATGAACTGGAAAAGGATCTGGCCGAAATTACAGGATTCGCGGCCGTATCGCTGCAGCCAAATTCAGGTGCACAGGGAGAGTATGCGGGACTCATGGTCATCCGCCAGTACCATATAGCTAACGGCAATGCACACAGGAATGTTGTTGTTATTCCTTCTTCTGCCCACGGCACCAACCCTGCAAGCGCAGTAATGGCCGGCATGAAGGTGGTCGTAACAGCCTGTGACGCCAACGGCAACATTGAGCTTGATGACCTGAAAAAGAAGGTCGAAGCAAACAAGGATAACCTTGCCGCCCTGATGGTCACATATCCCTCCACACACGGCGTGTTTGAAGAAGAAATTAAGGCAATCTGCGAACTTGTACACGCTTATGGCGGACTGGTTTATATGGACGGTGCCAATATGAATGCTCAGGTTGGACTTACAAGTCCCAGGAACATCGGCGCTGATATCTGCCACCTGAACCTGCACAAGACTTTTGCAATACCTCACGGCGGCGGCGGACCAGGTGTTGGTCCTATCGCAGCAGCAGAGCACCTGGCACCATTCCTTCCGGGTCATCCGGTTGTAAAAACAGGCGGCGAAAAGGCCATCCATGCAGTCTCTGCGGCTCCATGGGGCAGCGCTAACGTGCTTGTTATTTCATATGCATACATTAAAATGATGGGTGCTGAAGGGCTCAAAAGGGCAACAGAATTCGCTATTCTGAACGCCAATTATATAAAGTCCCGTCTTGAACCCTACTATAAGGTACTTTATACAGGCAAAAACGGCAGGGTCGCACATGAACTCATCTTCGACATGCGCCAGTTCAAAAATACCTCCGGCGTTGAAGTTGGAGATATTGCAAAGAGACTAATGGATTACGGTTTCCATGCTCCGACGGTTTCATTCCCGGTTCATGGAACACTCATGGTAGAGCCTACCGAAAGTGAACCCAAGGCAGAACTCGACCGCTTCTGCGAGGCAATGATCTCAATCAAAAAAGAGATCAACGATATCGAAGAAGGAAAGCAGGACCGGAACGATAACCTTCTGAAGAACGCTCCCCATACTGCTAAAGCAGTAACGGCTGATGAGTGGAAGCACACATATTCAAGAGAAGAAGCTGCATTCCCTATTGAATGGCTGGCAGTAAATAAATTCTGGCCTTCAGTGGGCAGGATTAACGATGCTTACGGCGACAGGAACCTGGTTTGCACCTGTGAACCAATTAGTTCATACGCTGCGGAACCGGTTTCTTAAACTTTTTTGTTAACCAGATATGTACAAACTGTAATTTTCCTGGATCCGGATCGCGTCTGCATCTTTGCAGACGGGATTCCGGCAGGAATGTTTCAGCAAATTGATGCATATTTAACAAAAGAGGAGTTTTATGAGGTCTGTCTGTGACATACTTAAGGAATCCAGGAATATTGCAGTAGTCGGTATTTCCAACAAACCTGGCAGGGACAGCGGCAGGATTGCCGTATACCTGAAGGAATCCGGCTATAATGTAGTTGGCGTTAACCCCCAAATCAGGGAATTCCCCGGAATCCAGGTCTATCCTTCCTTAAAGGATGTCCCTTTTAAGATTGATATAGTTGATGTTTTCAGGCGTTCTGACGCGATTCCCGACATCATTTCTGACGTGCTGGCTGTAAACCCAAAGGTACTGTGGCTGCAGCTGGGAATAAGGAATGATGATGCCTTGGCTCCTGTAATACAGGCCGGAATTGAAACAATACAGGATAAATGCATTCTGGTTGAGCACCGTTTCTGCCGTTAAGATCATCAGGCTATCAGCAATCGGAATATTATAATGTCCTCCGTCCAAGGCCTGAGCCCAGGCTTCGGACGCCGGATTTATTGACTTATTCATGCATTAGTAGTGTACCCATGCTTTAATTTGTTAAAATACTCTTATTTACAGGCAGTCACCTGCTTTAATTCCAGTTGATTTTTTACTGATAGTCAAACTTAAAATGGTTCAAACCCTGAATAAAATAAAAATATCATTTCTGTTTCTGATCCTTTGTGCCGCAGCTGTGCAGGCTGCCGCAGAGAGGGATAGTTCGCTCCTTTCCGGCGAGAAAATTTTCAGGGCAGACAGTATACGGATCACCGGCAACAAAATCACCGAAGATGACGTAATACTCCAGGAGCTTACTTTCCATCCCGGTGATTTTGTCACTCCAAAAATACTGGCCTACAACAAGGAAAGAATTTACAGTCTCTCGCTTTTTACCGACGTAAAATTATATACCATTACCAAAGACAGCCTCAATATTATAGTGATCCGGGTGGAAGAAAGCTGGTACATCTGGCCCATACCGTTCGTGGATATCCGCGATAATATGATTAAGAGGACTACATACGGTGTTGACCTGCAGTTCAAGAATTTCAGGGGCATGAATGAAACACTGCATTTTACTATGGGATTCGGATACGACCCCAGCTTCAGGCTGAGCTACCTGCGTCCCTGGCTGATAAGGAAAGAGAATATTTCCTTATCTGCAGAGCTTTACTATAAAAATGCGGTGAATAAGAGCTATCTGGCTGAAAAACTCTACGGCGAGGTTTTCTACCAGAAGATCATCTCCGGCAGCATAAGGATCGGGAAGAGGATAGGGCTCTTCAATGAAACGGGCATCTGGGGTGCATACGACTACATCGAGACCCCGGCTTTTATAAGGGGAATATCAGCCTCAAATGAAAGGGTCGACAGGGTGATAAGAACTGGCATTAGCTATACTTTTGATACGCGCGACCTGAAGCAGTTCCCCGATTCGGGTATATTTGCAACCGGCAGTTTTGAACACAAGGGCTTCGGACTAAATGGTATAAACTATAATGTATTGCAGCTGGACCTCAGAAATTATAATAAGGTGGCCGGGGACCTCTCGGCCAAGTGGAGACTGGCTGCAAGGTTTGCTATGGGCAGGAACGTTCCATTTTATGACTACTCTTTCCTCGGCTCGGGTGAAAAGGTGAGGGGGCACTATAATGATTTACGCGAGGGGCATTATTCCTATGTCGCATCAGCTGAATTAAAATATCCGATCATTAAAGAATGGGATTTTTCAATAAAGCTGCCCCTGGTTCCAAAATCGCTGACCAGCTACAGGATAGAAGTATTTACAAACCTGTTCGGCGATACCGGGGCCGTGCAGATGAACGATGCAAAACTAGGTGTCAAGGATTTTTACTCGGGCTATGGCGCGGGTCTTATTTTTCTTTTACTGCCCTATAATATTATCAGGGTGGAATATGCATTAAATGAACTCAGACAGGGAGAGCTTATCTTTGGATTCGGATTTTCTTTCTAACACAGAACTCTATTATTCACCAGCAGATAACGTGAATGGGGATGAATTAACCATATACGGTGAAGAATACGGTCATATTGTACGGGTAATGCGCCACTCTGCGGGCGATGCTCTGAATGTTACAGATGGCAAGGGAAGCATCTATGCCTGCGAGATCGCAGACATCAGAAAGGACCACCTGATTGCCAGGGTCCGGAACCGGATTACGTATGAGAATAAATTAAAGAATATCTGTTTCTGTATTGCCAGGCTTAAAAGCGCCGACAGGTTTGAATTCGCACTAGAAAAATGCGTGGAACTGGGCATTACTAACTTTATTGTCTTTGAGGCAATACGCAGCGTATCCAAAGGTGAAAAGCTGGAGAGATGGCAAAAGGTGCTGGTGTCATCCATGAAACAGTCGCTGCGCAGCTACCTGCCTGAAATAAAATTTTATAAAAACCTTTCAGATATAAAAAAGCTGGAAGGTGAAAAGATAATATTTGAACAGCACTCGGATAAAAGGTTCTCCGGTTTTGCTCCTGCTGAAGGCAGGATGCATTATCTCGTATTTGGTCCCGAAGGTGGCCTGGACAAAAACGAAATTGATCTTTTTGATGCCGGCTCCGTGTACTGCCTCACCGAAAACCGCCTGCGGTCCGAAACCGCAGTTATTACAGCTTCCGCTATTATTGCCATGCTGTAATAATCCTTTTTTTCTTCACTGCTCTGTATGCAGTGACACTTCTCACACCTGCATTTCTTCAGTTGACATTATACCCGGTTATTTTATCTTATTATTAAGTACCGGTGTAGAAAACTAAACATGTGCAATTGAGATTCTGTTGGTTTCCAAAAGCATATCAAAATTGCATTCTACACCCAATAGAGGGCTTTAATAGAGGGAAATTTTACTGTAGCCAGAACAGTAAAGCACCTTATTCCCTTATAATTCAATTGATACTTTCTTTTATATCCCAATAAATACCTGACGAAAACGGGCAAGAAGACCGCAAATTGTGACTCAGGATGCGGAGCTTTAAATATTTATCATAAAAACCTTAATAAAGTTTGCGACTGGCTTCCGTTGGATGTCGGACGTTCGCCTTTTATATACTAGTAAATAAGTAAGATACAGAAATAAATCAGAGAGATGAAGGATGAACAACTATTATAAGCCTCAGAGTGAAGAACCGATGAGAATGACACATCTGCTTGAGATCATTTACCGGCAGAAATGGACAATTATAATTACGTTCCTTGTAATTACAGGCATTACTACAGTGTATACTCTTCTGCAGAAGAAGGTATATGAGGCAAATACCTCAATAATCGTGGAGGACAGCCAGGCCTCAGTAGCCCTGGGCCTGAATAACCCGGACGCAAAGGCGGATAAGGTGCAGATCCAGGTGGAGGTAATGCAGTCGCGCGATATGCTGTCGCGGGTGGCTGATAAACTGCTTGACAGGGTTTATATTGATCCCAATACTCAAAGGGATACACTGTCTATAATCAGGGAAGCAAAGGGATCACAGGGGGCGCAGGACCTGCTCTCGCCCAGAGTATACGAGGGGATCATTAAGGAACTGCGTAATTCCATGGAGCTTAGTACCAAGAAGGGAATGAACGTTGTAAAACTTGCTTTTAAGAGCCATACTCCTGAAGAAGCAGCCCTGATAGCAAACCTGTTCGTTGAAACGTATCATGCGAGGGACCTTAACCGGAGCAGGTCAAATTCCTCCGACCTGCGCGCCTTCCTTGAGAAACAGAACGAGATTAAATCTACAGAACTGGCCAGGAGCGATTCGGCCCTGCAAAGCTATATGCAGGCAAATAAGGTTTCTGAGCTTGACCTGGAATCAAATCTGATAAACAACAAGGTCGCTTCACTTCAGTCGGAACTTGAATCGAACGATATTGAGTATGAGAAGGATAAACTGCTGCTGGATAACTACAGAAAGCAGCTGGAGAAACTGAGCCCCCAGATCACACAAAAGATGGTTAATGTGGACGACCTCTACATCAAAGAGCTTCAGCAGTCAATAGCCAAAAAGGAAGCCGAACTGGATATATCCAAAGTGATCAGCAGTACCGAGGCGCAGAGACCTGAATACAGAAGCCTTATTAATAAAACCACCAGGGCAATCGATTCACTGCGTGCAATTCTGCAGACCAGGACAAAAGCATACGTAAAGAGCTCACTTAACAATTATTCAATTACAGGAACCAATACAGATCAGGCAACTGTGATCTCGGAGATTTCGGGACAGGTTCAGCAGCTGCAGATGAAAATATCTTCCCTGGAGCTCAGCCGCAGGTTCCTGGCTGCAAACCTGGCAAAATATACTGCCAGGCTGGACAGACTGCCCAAGGAAAGTGTTACACTTGCAAAGCTTCAGCGCGACAGGGCATTTAATGAGAAAGTTGCCCAGAGCATAAGAGAAAAATACCAGGAGGCGGTTCTTGCAGAACGCTCTACTTTTGGACAGGTGGAAATTCTGGATAAGGCGGCCGTGCCGCTGGAACCTGTGAGCCCGAATGCCAGATTCAACCTGATGATCGGCGCTCTTTCGGGACTCAGTCTGGGCTTCATACTGGCATTTATATTAAACTTCATGCACAACAAGATTCATACTCCCAAGGATATCGAATATCTCGGGTTCAGACTACTTTCTACCATTCCCAAGCTGCAGATCGAGCAGAAAAATAGTCCCAAACTTCTCGGCGATTCATCCAGGGTATATTCCACCAGCCTTGTCTCGGCAAAGAACCCCAATTCCGAAATATACGAGTCATACCTCAGGCTGGGCATTAACCTCGCATATTCGCTTCTCGACAGGAAATTCAAGTCATTACTAATAACCAGTGCGGGTCCCGGAGCGGGGAAGAGTGCAACTGCAATAAATGTTTCTGTTACGCTCGCCAACCTGGGGAAAACTGTTCTTCTTGTGGATACGGATATAAGGCGCCCTGTTATACACAAATATTTTAACAGGCAGATGGTCCCGGGCCTTACTGATTACCTGCTTGAACAAAAACAGGTTGATGAGATCATCCAGCCTACTCTGGTAAAAGGGCTGGATATAGTTACCTGCGGAGGGAAGCTTCTTAATCCGTCACTAATATTATCCTCCCCCAGAATGAAATACTTTGTTGAGGAAGAAACCAGCCAGTATGATTTTATTATTTACGATGCCCCGCCACTGAATCCGGTTACAGACGCAATTCACCTGGCAAAAATTGTCGACGAGATAATACTGGTTGCAAGGGCAGAAAAAACCCAGGTTGAGGAATTAAAAAGGGCAAATGAGCTGCTGCAGCAGGTGAACGTAACAGTAAGCGGGGTGGTGCTTAATGATTTTGACGCATCCAAGGCTCCGTTTTCGGGCAAACACTATGGATATTATTCATATAATGAGGATGTACCAAAGAAATGGAAATTTAAGAGCAAGACATGATATAGGTCTATACTGAAATAAAAGTAAAAAATGAGGGCGCCATGAAATTACTTGAAAAGATCAACGGACAGACTGCGATAGTTGGAATAATAGGATTGGGATATGTAGGACTTCCATTGGGGTTGGAATTCTCCCTGAAGGGGTTTAACGTAATAGGGTTCGACCTTGATGCACAGAAAGTCGGATATCTCAGTCAGGGAAAGAGTTATATAAAGCATATTAGTGAGGAAAAAATCAAACTTGCCGTCGAAACAGGCAGGTTTACTTCTACAAACGATTTTTCACGTCTTACCGAACCGGATGCGGTTATAATCTGTGTGCCGACTCCCCTGGATGAACACCGTGAACCCGATATGAGCTATGTGGTAAATACCGCTCAGATGATGGCTAAATACCTGCGCGAAGGACAGATAGTAATACTTGAATCCACCACCTACCCCGGAACTACAGAAGAAATCCTGCTGCCTCTGTTTGAAAAAGTGGTCAGAAAGCTGGAGCTGGAACCCGATTCTGAAGCCTCAGCCGGATATGGAGAAACAGCAGAAATAGGAGTGGAGCTGCATAAGTTTAAGGTAGGCGAGGATTTCTATCTGGCTTTTTCACCTGAGCGTGAAGATCCTAACAATCCCGATTTCAGCACATCAACCATCCCAAAAGTCATTGGCGGAGTTACGCCGCAGTGTCTTGAAATTGCAAATGCACTGTACAGCAAAATTATAATAAAGACTGTACCGGTCAGCTCCACACGAGTTGCCGAAGCTGCCAAATTACTGGAAAATATCTACCGTTCTGTCAATATTGCCCTCGTTAACGAATTGAAGATGGTATTCGACAGGATGAATATTAATATCTGGGAGGTAATTGACGCTGCCGCGACAAAACCATTCGGATTCCATCCTTTCTATCCGGGTCCCGGACTGGGCGGACACTGTATTCCCATAGATCCGTTCTACCTGACCTGGAAAGCCAGGGAACACGAGGTCAACACAAAATTCATTGAATTGGCGGGTGAGGTGAACACATACATGCCTTATTATGTGGTTGAAAAAGCATCAGAAGCCCTGAACAGCATTAAGAAATCCCTTAACGGGTCAAAGGTGCTGATACTGGGTGCTTCATACAAAAAGGACATTGATGACATGCGTGAATCCCCCTCATTAAAGCTCATCGAGATCCTGAGGGAAAAAGGTGCGGAGGTCCGGTACAATGATCCTTATATCCCGAAACTTCCCAGAACAAGGAAATACAGTTTTGACATGACCTCGGTTGAAATTTCAGCAGAGGCGCTCCGGGAGTTCGATCTCGTCATTCTAAGCACGGATCACTCGGTTTATGATTATAAATTTATAGGCGAAAATGCCGCGCTGATACTTGATTCCAGAAACGCATTCGCCAGACACGGAATAATAAACAGCAAGATTGTAAAAGCATGATAAGTAAAACCGCTTTGATATCAGGCACAATGACAAGGAGCAGGCAGGGAAGAATGCTCCTGGAGTTTATAAGTGAGAACAAATTAAAAGGGAAGCTGTTAGGTGAGACCTCCTGGTTTTTAGTTTCAAACCTTATTTACAGTGCATCTACCTACCTGGTCGGATTCCTGATCCCATACCTCCTTAATACGGATTATATGGCATTTTATTCTTCCGGGAATCAGATACTCATGGTCCTTGCATTTATTTTCGAATTCGGATTTTCTGTCAGCTTCCTGAGGTTTTACCAGATTGACAAGTCCACAAAGTATATTAACAGCTATCTGCAGACCATACTTTTCTTTTTTATTATATTGGTTGGCTTTTATTTCAGCCGCTTCTTTGACAGGATTTTCAATATTGATGAGCTGCCCGTTGACCCCTCGCTCTTTTATTTCCTGGTAATTGCCCAGCTGGCGTGGGTATTCATTAAAAACTGGCTGCTCGCAATCGGCAAAATCAAAACCCTGGTGCTGCATTCGGTAATTATTCTGGTACTCAGGGTGCTCTTCCTGGTTCACCTGTACTGGCTGAAGGAGTTTTCAATAAGGCAGCTGTTTCTGGAAACGTTACTTTTCCCCTTTGCAATTGCACTTGTGCACCTGCTCTGGGTAAATACAGTAATAATGCTCGAATCACGCACCCTGATAAAAAAGCTTTCTTTTGCAGTGCTAAAGGATGCGGCCTCCAGGGTTTATGCATTCCTGAGGTTTTCCATACTGACCTACATATC
>JBLMZM010000104.1:0-10381 GCA_050258815.1 Ignavibacteriales bacterium | reverse complement strand
GCGGGACCGTCGTACCTGATCCCGTCATCTGTTTTGAGCACTTTGCCGGTGGAGGCATCTACAATCAGAGTCATATTCGGGTAAGCCCCGGAGGGGAGTTTAACCTCATAGGCCAGCAGGGGGGTATTGTTCTTCTGGTAGACTACCAGTTCTGATGTACTGCCGGCGGGGTGATAGTTTTTCAGACTTGTTTCCGCGGCGGAAATTGCCGCAACGGAAGAGATTGCCGGGACTGTACTTATTTCGGGCGTTGGAATATAGCTGCCGTTGACAGATTCTATGGAGCCGTCGCTGTTAAAATGCACTATCACGTCGCTGTAATATATTCTTACATTATTTACCGACTGCTGGTATTTAATGTGAGTCATTGCGAGCTGGTCGGTAAAGGAGGATACTGCCTTCAGCTCTTTTTCGGGCTCCCTGAGTCCGAACAGCTCCTTATTTTCCGAAAGAAATCTGATTCCGTCGGCGGCCTTTTCGGCAGAAACCGAGTAACCAGCGTCCGTAAGTCTCCCAGTTACGTACGAAGGTGTGGAGTTTGCCTGGTTCCAGGCTACGCTGAGGTTATGAGCCGCTTTTTTCTGCAGGGTTTTAAAACCCCGGATGGGATCATGCTGAAAATGGGCTATATTGGGATTCTGAGTAAGCAGACCTCCGGTCTGGGCCATTAAAGTACAGAAGAACGGAACCACAAAAAAAAGTATCATAGCACGTTTCATATTTCCTATCTCTCTTTAATTAAAAAATGAAGGGTATTTTTATTTATTCAGTGAGTGGATCATATTGTTTAATTTGCCGTATAGATCTCTCAGTTGTGAGGGTACGCTGTTTCCCGGGGTAATGCCGGACCATGTAAATCCTGTTTCTTTTTCACCTTTTTTCAGGACTAAATACGAGGTCATATTGCCTTTTCCGCCCGATTGGGTTTGCAGCACTTCAGGGATGATCCTGTTTATTTCCGTAATCTGATCGTCGCTGAGCCTGCCTTTAACCTTCATTCCGGTGTCAGGTATACCCAGGCCTTCGTACGAACTGACTGTACCGGTGGAATCGATAAAGTATCCCTGGCCGCGGCCCGTAAAGCCTCCGCCCTGGCCGATGATTATGCTGTGGCTGAGCAGTGTGGAATTGTGCGCGGCGTTCCTGTCGGACGAGCACGAAGCCAGCGCAAGCAGAAACAAAATGATAGTAAATTTTCCCATAGATTATCATTCCCCGTGATTTTTAATGCATGGCTGTATGAATATGAGTTCTGATTGTGCCCCTTTACCTCAAAAAAAGGGAACAGGAGCAGGAATAGTTTTAATAACAGAACTGATCAGCTGAGCTATGATAAGCAGAACATTGATTATGGTAGTATTTAGAAAAACAAGATTCAATGTCTAAAAATGTGGAGATGAATTTTGGGATAAGATCTTCAGGCCGCGCAGGAAGAATTTATAAATGAATGGGTATTTAGTAACAAATCCTGTATCTTATAATGCCGGCCGGGGCAATGGCCGCGACCGGCATTATTTAATGCGGATAAATATTATTTGAGCATCATCAGCTTCAGTGACTGGCGTCCCGAGGGGGTATTGACCACAAAAATGTATACGCCGCTTGCCATCATTTCGCCATTGTTGTTTCTGCCGTCCCACGAAATCTTCAGCATCCTGTTCTCACCCGGTTCGCCGACTTCAAAAGTCCTGACCACCTGTCCCAGTATATTTACAATCCTGCAGGAAACATCACGTGAGCTGACCTTCTGCGGGATGAACACATTCAGGTTTACCTGTGCATTGAACGGGTTGGGATATCCCTGCACGAGAAGCGTATCGCGCATGAATGCTGCGGGTGAAACTGAAGTTCCGCCGCCTCCTCCGCCGGATTCATCCTTGCACGTCGTGCATGTCCTGATTGTATCTCCCGGCTCGAGTGCCAGGAATGTAGTATACTGCGTAAGGATGCGGCTGTGCATACTTTCATAAATGATCTGGTTGATTATGTTGTTTGTCTGAGGTTTCTGTTCGAGACCGGCCAGGTAATTGCCGGACCATGCGGTTTCCAGCAGGCTGTCGCCCACACCGAGGCTGTCGACCACGTATTCCTTCGAGAAGGTATTTCCCTCAAATACTCCCGATATCTGTACCTTCAGCGGAAAGGAACCTTTAAACTTTCCAATCTGTAGTACGGGTTTGCTGAGATAGAGGGCCTGGTCGTTGCCTGTGATGTTGTAGCGCCCATAGCAGAATCCGTTCTGGAGAGTAGTGTAAATGTCAAAAGTATTGATGAATCCGTTCAGCCCCTGCAGGAGTCCGTCCAGTATCTGAGAAACGTTTTTCCCTGAGCCTCTGTGAATCTGGTACTCGGCGTATGTCTGCCTGCTAAGGTTTGTATAAAGATATTCATTACCAATATAATACCTGTTCCCGATGTAATAATACCTGGAATAAATGCCGAAATCGGCAATATGAATGGGCAGCACCGGTTTCATCATGTCCAGCAGATATTTGATCAGAGCGTTGGCCGGTGTAAAGTCTCCCAGGTCGTCTGAATTGGATATCAGCAGCATGCTGCCGTTATTGCCGTTGGCCTTAATAAAGTTTATTGCTTCGGGTATGAGTCCGGAAATACTGCTATAGCTGACCAGTTTGTTTTTTGCCATCATGTCGAATACGGTCCTGACCGTAGCCGAATCAGCCGGAAGCCATTTGCTGCCCGCGCTTTTAACCGAGAACTCAGAGTTCAAAAAAATATTAAATGAGTCGGAGGAGTTAAAGCCTGAAGTAAGGAGCGACTTAAGGCTGCCCAGAATTTCTTCGGGCGAAATGGGGCTTTTGTTAAGTTCATAATTAAGCATAATAGCCACCTTCCTGTTCTGTTTGATATCCAGCACCTCGGAAGGGAGCAGTGCGATCTGGTAAATGCCCTCATCATTTTTCTTATAATTGCCAGCAAAGAAGCCTTTCTGCATGGGAGAATCGAACGCGGCAGTAAGGGGGCCGCTGATTGTGGAAAGCGGGACATCTGCTTTCAGGTAGGTGCCGTTCAGGCTGTCGTTAACCGTCCTGAAATCCAGGTTCTGCAGTTCCAGTATGCGGGGATTTTTCCATTTGCCGTCTGATTTGAGAAGCAGACTGAAGGTTTCCGGCTGTTTGTAGGATGCTCTCAGCAGGTTAACCGGTAATGGCACGGTAGTCATTTTTGACATCCACTGCATGGGAACCAGGTAAGATATTTTCACTTTCCGGCTGCTGTTTGCCATAATCGGATAGACGCGCAGCTGATAAGTGTTATATTGATTGTTCCCATATGCATTCATTTTGTAGAGGATTGCCGGATCCCGCCTTCTTTTGACAATATTCTCATAGATCGTGGATGCGGTCCATTTATCCAGTATCAGGGCTTTCATGATGTCCTTACCCACCCATAGCCAGAGGTCTTTTACAATCGCCCCTTCAGGCAGGTCGAAATTGAATTCAACCTCCAGCTGGTCGTTGGGCGAATAATACCAGCCTTTTGCAGAAATTGTGAGATACAGGTCATATTCCATATACAGACCTGATGGGTGCATTGATACGGTTGTCTCTTCAATCGTTCCGATCATCGATCTGGAAGGCGACTGGGGATCGAGTATTCTGAGATAATCAGAGGCAAACGTGGCAACAGTCAGAGAGATGAAAAAGAGCATTAATGCTGTAAATCTTTTCATGGGGAGCCTCCTGGTTTGTTCTGTTGGAAGAAGATGAAAAATAAAAATGCAAATTAGAAATTATATAGTGTAAAGCAATATAATTTTTTATAATTCATGGGTGCTGTTATTCATGATTTCAGCTGCCGGATGCTGCCTGGCAAAATGAAGCGGGGGGATATTATCCGGATTTTACTTCAGCAATATTAGTTTCCTCGTACCGGTAAACTCGCCGCTGGTCAGGCGGTAAATATAAATGCCGCTTGAGAGGCCGCTGCCGTTGAACTGCACCAGGTAGCTGCCTGCTGTTTTGTATTCATCCACGAGCGTGGCAGTCTCTTTGCCGAGTATGTCATAAACCTTCAGTGTAACCCTTCCGTTTTTTTCAACGGAGTACCTGATTGTGGTTGCCGGGTTGAAAGGGTTGGGGTAATTCTGTTCTAGCGAAAACCGGTGGGCGATGGCCGGTGCACCTTCATCAGTTCCTGAATGGGGAGGATCGGCAACTATATATACCCCGTCAATGTTATTTGCCAGGTAGAAATAACGCTCATCGGATGCAAACCCCCTTGTCCTGGTATATGCGGTAAAGCTGCAGCTGAGCACGGGCTTCAGTCTGTTTGTAATATTATAAATACCGAATCCTGCAGTTTCGTACGCCGCAAACAATGAATTCTTTTCGGCATACAGCTGCGAGTTGCTGCTGAATCCGGGATTTACTGGCATATTCATTGTATAGCGTTCCACCGGTTTACCATCCGGGCCGAATTCATAAACGACCATGCCCCTGAGTGAAAGCGTATAGAGATAATTATCAAGAACAGCCATCGCCGAGACATTCTCCGTGGAATCCTCCGGGTTCAGAATAACTGATGCCGCAGGATCGGAAATATCGAAATACTTCAGGCCCCGGGAGGTACCCATATAGCAGTAATTGCCGTGGATGGCGGCGGCAATATTTGCGCCTGAAGGGAGTACTTTCAGCATTTTGGGATCGGCCGGATTCCTGGCGTCCACGATCTGCATTTCGTCCCATGAGGGCAGATAAATTATCTTATCCTTTACTATTATGTCTTCGGCCAGGTTAGGAAATTCTCCCAGCGTTACGGGGCTTGCGGGATCGGAAATATCCAGAATGGTAAGCATCTGGTCATAGGGCCACGAAACATACCACTGCACATAAGCCAGGCTGCCTTCAATTGCCAGGTTATTTACCGAATGAGACTGAAAGAGGGAGGCCACCTCAACGGGATCATAAGGGTTTTCCTTATTAAAGATATGCAGTCCATTTTCAGTAGCAACATAAAGGTAGTCGCTGACGACGGCTGTCCTTAGTGCGGGAGGTTCAATACAAATGGAATTAACCACGGCCATGCTCTGCAATTTAAGCGGTTTGATAAGGAACACGGAGGGTGAAGTTGCCGATAGTGCCGGATTAGCGGCATTGGACAACCTGATCCTGCAAAATTCCGCGGATATGTCGGGTACACGCCAGTCATAGCCGCCCGGTTCAGCCGATATGCTTTTTTCAATTGTCTGCCAAGAACTGCCGTTATCGGAGCTGAATTCGATCTTTATCTGTTCGAAATTTGAGGCTCTCCATTTTATCCTGTGGCGGGACGATCCTGAAAAGACCTGGCCTCCGCCGGGATAGCTGAGGGCGAGGGCAGGCCTGACGTAGACTTTGAAAGAAGCGCTGTCATCCGTTATCCTGATGTCTGAGATATTCAGGCCTCCGGGGGAGCCGTTCGTCAGGAATCCGGAGGGATTTGTAGTGTCATTTATTGAAGTAAGCATGATGCCGGAAGTGGACAGGTCCGAAAAATATGAAACATACAGATTCCCGTTCTGTGTTGAGGTGCCGCCGAACCTGTAAACGTAGAGCATATCGGGCGGACCCCCGCTGTTGCCTTTTTGTTCCGCATTGATCCTGTAGATAACCAGGCCCGTTCCGTAAATATTATGCTCGAACATATCCTTCTGCCGCCTGAATTCCACCACGAAGAATTCTTTTGTGGATGAGGGTGAATTAATAATGAATGCGCTGCCGGTCTTAACCGCCGGTTTCAGCGTATACCTTCCGCTTGTATATATTGCGGGGATAGAATCAACCCATAGTCCGTAATTGCACTTCATATACACGAGCGGGTGGCCGCTGCCGTAGGCCATAATATCCCAGTTACCCACGGGTTCAGGACCGTTATAGGAATAATGATAAAGATCGGGCGAGCCTAGTGAATGGAATAGTTCGTGAGAGAGGGTGCTGTAAGTGAACCAGCCCTGCAGCTGCAGGTTATAAACCTGCGCCTTTTTGCCGTTTATTATTTTATCGCCCGCAAGCCAGCCGCAGTGCGGCCACAGAGGATCGCTCCAGCCTTCTGAAAAGCCGCTGACTATAAAACAGAGATTGTCTATGCGCCCATCGTTATTCATATCGATGTCAAGCGACGCCGGTATGAGCGACCTGACAGAATCTACCATATTGTTAAGCATCAGTGCCAGTCTCAGGTATCCCTCATCTCCCTGGTAGCCCCCGGGGTTAGAGTTTTCATTATACTTCCTGTAGTATCCGCGCGGATTGGAATCGCGGAATGACATTACCATATTGTTACGGCTTTCGGGGTAGAAGTGGGAAATTACTTCTAGTTTATTAAAGGAAATTGTGCGGTAGTAGTTTCTCAGGGAATAGGCATCAGCAAACGTGGAATTGCTGATTGTATCGAATTTGGCAATATTGTCGTTGAATTCGCCCTCATCGGCAAACCTTATAAAAATGCAGATATTGTTCAATGAGCCCTGTGCCAGGGACTTTCCAATACCCATGCTGTAATCTGAAAGGCTTCTGCCGAAATCCGCCTGCCGCGTGAGCGCCGGAGAGGACTTATATAGCCTTCTGCCGCATCCGGCAGAAAACCTGTGCAGGCCCGTTCGGGCAGGGTCAATGCTGCCCGGTCTGTAACCGGTGAGCTTAAGCTCGTCATCAATGCAGTCGGCATAAACATAATAGCCCGAATTATCCCTTACGATGGCGATGCCGTTCTGGTCGTGAGTGTAATTGAAAAATTCATCCCCGCTGGCGAAGCAGCGGATAAGAGTGCCGTCAGGCTGTTTAAGCACGACGGGGACATTAAACATGGGAGCAGAGAGCAAGGCGGAATATAGGAAGAGCATACATATAAACATACGAGCTGTTTTCATGACAAACTCCGTGTCTTGGTATGGCAATCCGGGCTTTAGCGTAAATAGATAATAGAGTATAGTAAGTATGGCTGACAAACACAAGGCAGGAAAATTAAGGAAGAAAGGAAAAAGGGAAAAGGAAAAAGGAAAAAGGAAAAAGGAAAAAGGAAAAGGAAAAAGGAAAAGGAAACAGGAAAAAGGGGTAAGGGAAAAAGTGTCTTTTTCCCTTACACTTTGAACTTTTTACTTATTATTCCAGGGTACCTGAGCGGAGCGGTAGAAATTAACGTTCATGTTTGTAAGGCGCTGACCCTGGATGCCGAGGCGCACGCTGTATTCATCCCAGCTTCTGGAAGCAGCAGGCGACCAGCCGATTTCTGCATAACCCAGCACCCGGGGGAAAGCCATGAATTCAATATCGGAAATCCTGAGCAGAGTTTCAGACCATAGCGGGGCTTCAACACCCAGGATGTTCTGCTCACTGAGTCCGGTAACCTCGGTTGCCGGATCCCATGAATATGCATCCTTCACCTCGATGGTCCCGGCCCAGTCAAATCCAAGGACGGTGGATGAATTATACTTCATGTCCATATACATTTTTGGGGCCGGTGACATTATTACTTTAAGGCCCTTATCCTGTGCCATCATTGCGAATTTGCTGTTCGTCCAGTACTGGGCAATTGCAGAAGTATTAAGATGAGCGTGGGCAATTTCCTCCCAGCCGACCATCTGTTTATTATGCGACTGAACGATTGACTGAACCCTGTCTATAAACCTTATATATTCCAGAGAATCTGTGGATTTTGCCTCATCGCCTCCAATGTGGATGTAGGGACCCGGTGTCAGTTCGGCGAGTTCTCCGATCACGTTATCCAGGAAGATATAAGTCAGCTCCTTGCCGGTTGCAAGAGTGCTGAACCCGACATTTGTCCCGGTATAAAGGGGGCGTGCAACGCCGTCTTTGTTGAGATCGGCATAGGATGCAAGTGCTGCATTTGTATGGCCCGGCATATCAATTTCGGGTATTACAATAATATACCTGTCGGCCGCATAGGAAACTATTTCTGTATAATCGGCCTGAGTATAATAACCGCCGGGACCTCCGCCCACCTGTGTGCTGCCGCCATATAGTGCCAGGTTAGGCCATCTGCTGATGGCAATGCGCCAGCCCTGGTCATCGGAAAGGTGCAGATGGAAGCGGTTAATTTTATAGTATGCCAGCAGGTCGATATATCTCTTGACGTCCTGCACGCTGAAGAAATGGCGTGCAACGTCGAGCATTACACCGCGCCATGCAAAGCGCGGATAATCCCTCACCACGCCCGCTGGGAGAGTCCACGGACCCGACTGCACTCCGCTGCTTTCAATTGAAGGGGGGAGGAGTTGTCTGATAGTCTGTATTCCCCTGAAGATGCCTGCCGGGCGGTAAGCTGTAAGAAGCACCGAATCGCCGGAGACAGTAAGCACGTAACCTTCTTCGCCGAGCGAGGGATCCCCGCCGTTTGTAGTAAGGAAGATATTTCCATGTGACGGGGCATCAGCCTGTGCAACCCTGATATTAAATCCCGTCGAAGGGTTTATTTTAGCGGCCAGGTACTGGCCTATGCTCATGAGTTCAGAGCTGCCTGACTGTGCAACTATTTTGGTTGCGGCAGTAAGGGTAAAAAACCCGTCATTCAGCTGTACTGATACCGGTTTGGGTATCAGGTTTCCGAAATTATTCACCTGTTTTTCCTGTATTTGTTCAGTCGGAGCCATTGAGCTGCATGACTGAAATATAAAAGTAAAGCCCAATAATAAAAAGATCCTGTAAATCCCCCTCAGATTTTCCGGTAATTTAAGCACTGCTGTTCTCCGTTAATTGATAATATGATCAGAAAAAATTATTACAGTATGGTCTGGCGGCATACCCGGCAAAATTAACAAAAAAACCGCAATAATCATTAGGAAAATTTTTCTGATTATTTTTCCTGAAATTTATTACTGAACCGCATTACCGGTCATTGAAGGTAGACTGTTTGTGGCTGCCTTGTCAAAAACGGGTGAATATATTATATTGGCAAAATGAAAAAAATACCGAATTACAGACAAATCATCATTTTTTTGCTGATCCTTATTTCCGGGAGTGCCCCGGTAAGTGCCCAGCAATCCGGCAGCGGAAACAGATTAACTGAGTTGTCCTTACAGGGCAGCAGCCTGTTTAAGAGGGGCACCGTGTTAACATCAAATTTCAGCGGGTCTGTCGCCGGCAGTACAGCTGCTCCCGCATCCCTGATGGCAGCAGCAAATAATCCTGACATAAAAATATACAGCGGAATGGGGGATAACATCCTGAACAGCTTCAGGGGTGATAAGCTTTATCTTCACCTGGCGGCGGTTGCATCAACCGCGCTGCTATCTGCCGGCAGCGGGGATTATTATGTGCATAAATATTTTAATGAGCATGAGCAGTATGGTGTTTATGCCAGACCTGTAATCCGCGCGGCCATGTATTTCCCGTTTGTAATCGGCGGATCGTTATATGCCTTTGGTAAAATGAACCGGGATAATGAGGCGGTGGGGGCATCGTTTGCGGTACTGCAGTCGACTGTGCTTGCCTTTGCGTACAACTCGCTGTTAAAGGCTGTAACGGGCAGGGCACATCCGGACTGGAGGAACAGCGATGACATGGAAGGCATGAGCAAGACGTTCAGGTTCGGCTTCGGAAGGGGCGGGATATTCTGGGGGTGGCCTTCGGGGCATACCTCATCCACTATGGCCGTGGTTGCCGCTCTTACAAGTTTCTATCCTGACAAGACCTGGCTGAAATATGCGGGTTACGGTTATGTGGCATACATGGTCTTTGCGGTATCATCCCTCAACAGGGGAGGCATGCACTGGTTTTCTGATGCCGTAGCCGCTTCACTGATGTCATACGCCATCGGCTCCACGGTAGGCAAATATTACAGAAGCAGGTTCGGGAATAAATCATCCGCAGGTGAAGTGCAGGGGTGGTCCTCACAGAGCCTCCCGGCATTTTCATTTACCGTGCCGTTGTAGGGGCAGGAAGAGGTAGAGGTAAAGGTAAAGGAAGAGGTAAAGGTAAAGAGAAGACAGAGGGCAGGAGATTTTATCGTTTTGCAGGTGCGACGGGTGGGTTACACATATTAACGTGTACACACGCCAAATTCCATGAACATGTCCTGGTTGCCAACAAAAAATACCTGACCAATTAAATTAAATTGTTCACATTCATGGGTGTACCCGCCCGCCGCGGCGGGTTAATATGTGTCCCATGCATTTGTTAATCCGTCCGCCGCGCGCCCCTACCAAACTTTAATGATTATTTATAGATTTTGTTAATTGGTTCAATTGTAATTATTTATCGATTGTGTTACCCGTATTGATCGTGGCGTTTTAATCGATTGTGGTGTGTTGATCAATTATGGTATCTATTTGATTGGGTTATTTAATATTTTTATTCATGACCGGACATATTTCGTGGAATATTAGGCGTGTGTACCCACAAACATTGTTCGATAAATTTAA
>JBLMZM010000103.1:0-4267 GCA_050258815.1 Ignavibacteriales bacterium | reverse complement strand
CACCTCCCCTGATTGTAAAGTCGCCTCCTATAATGAGTTTACTATCCACATCAATACAATTATCCTCAAGGGCACATTTATAGCCGTTAAGACGGCTAAGTGCGTCGGTATTTTGGGGAGGGCCCGTTATATGAGCAATTTTTCTGTATCCTTTCTTCACTGCCAGGTACCGGGTCATATCGTAGGCTCCCTGGTAGTTATCTATTTCAATTGCATCCAGGTGCTCAAGGCCGCTCTTGTCACCTATCAGCACGAGCGGAGTCCTGCTGTTCTTCAAAACCTCCTTTGCGGAATCGTCCAGAGTCGGGGCCATGAGTATTACCCCGTCCACGAGTCCGTTTCCCATAAACACCATTATAGATTCTATCATGCTTCTGCTGCTGTGAGTATTGGCCACCATCATGTTATAACCCTGGCTGAAGGCTACCTCATCCACACCGCGGATGATCTCTGTAAAAAACTCATCCACCAGGTCGGGCATCACGAGGCCGATTGTGCTTGTTCTTTTTTTAACGAAGTTTCTGGCGAGCAGGTTGGGATTGTAGTTCATTTCCTTTGCAATTTTCATGACAAGCCGGCGCGTTTCCTTTTTAACCCGCGGGCCGTTATTAAGGCTTCTTGACACCGTTGCAATTGAAACATTTGCCCTCTGGGCAATTTCTTTTATTGTTGCAGCCATATTTTGGTGGAAACGTTTACATATAATTTACAAAATAATACTCATATGTCTTATTGTCAAGGGCTCCGTCATATAAATGAAACAGCCCCGTTGTGCGGTCCTGAACTATCAGGGTTCCGCGCCAAAGGGGCTGTTTTATAAGTATAGGACACTATATAATTTTTATTCAGCTTATTGGTTCGATTATGTCAGATGCCTTGAGCGGGATAGTATATAGGGATTTTCCCCTCAGGCGCATGCTGCGCAGGATTGGGAAAAACAGAACCCCGCCGCTCTCATCATGATGTAAAGTACCAATTATCCCGTTATAAGCAGGAAAATCATCAGCTTCAATAATTACAACAGGATGGCCGAATTGTTCGTGGTTAACATCGCGTACCTTCATACACATCCTTCTTTTATTACCTGTAGTAATATACTAAGCATGATTTAACTGTATTACAAGAGCAAAATACAGTCAGTATAGCCTCACTATTCTCCTTAAAAACAGGCTTTTTCGGCTTTTCTTAAAAATATTTTAAAATAATTCATTTTTTTCGGGAAAATTTTCCGAAAAGGCATAAAGTGATGATATATAAATAGTAAAGAGAATAATTTTGTTGAACATTGTTATTTTGAGGGAAAAATGGAAGTAAATCAGCTGAATTCGTGTAATACTGTTAATACCGTGCAAATTCAGTTTGAAGGTATTGGGGAAATGCTGCCGATGGGAGGGCCCCTGACCGGCAGACTAAAACTTAACGACGTTCCACTTGAAGGGTTTTTCGGGACTTCATACAGATATTCTGAGGATGGAAGCAAGCTGCTTTTGCCCAGGATTTATGTGAGAAAAACAGGCAGTTCACTGCTGAAAAACTGGAGCACCGAGTACACTATAGTAGCCGTTGACCTGGAAAATTTCAAATATTTTGAATCTGTCGACACCTTCAGCCAGCTCTACATCCACAGAATGGAAGACGACAACATCTTCTGCTTTACTGATGAAACCAACTGCAAATCCGAGAGGATCATCAGATTTAACGACACTACCTTCCGTCAGATACAACTGACCTGAGTTGAAAATTAGAAATTAATAAGCGCGACAACGTCCGGCATACAATGTATTTTGCCGGACCTTGGACTTTTATGCGGGAAGGAAAGCATGAAGCGTGCCTGCATGGGTGCATGCATGGATTGTTTTCCCTTCCCCTGTGATTTTCAGTAAGAACCACCTCATTTTTTCAACATCCGATTTGAACTTTGCTGAATTTTAATTTAATTATATAAAAACCACATCAGGGAGCGGACATGTTGAAACTGACCGTCATCATTGTTAGCACCAGACCCGGCAGAGTCGGTCTGCCCATCGGCCACTGGTTTTATGATTATGCTAAACAGCACGGGAAATTTGAAGTTAACCTGGCTGACCTGAAGGAGATGAATCTGCCGCTGCTGGATGAGCCCAGACACCCGCGGCTCCGTCAGTATGAACAGCCCCACACCCGGGCATGGAGCGCAATTATAGATAAATCCGATGCATATGTTTTTGTTACTCCCGAATACAACTACGGTGCTCCTCCCTCTCTGTTGAATGCCCTCGACTATGTTTTCCTGGAATGGAACTATAAACCGGCGGGATTTGTGAGCTACGGCGGAATCTCCGGCGGCCTGCGGTCAGTCCAGATGACAAAGCAGGTGCTGACCACACTAAAGGTGATGCCTATACCCGATGCAGTAATTATACCTTTCGTAGGCCAGTTTATTAATGAAGAAGGTGAATTCGTACCCAGCCAGACACTCGAGAAATCCGCGGACGTGCTGCTCGACGAGCTGCTGCGCTGGGCCGAGGCATTGCTGCCTATGAGAACAAAAGCGCAGTGAAACCAGGCGGATGCGTCCCCGGCAGCTGAAAAAATTCCTCATTTTTTCCCACATTATAAAAATAATTTCATTATTTTTTCTGCAAACAAATTTCTCACAAAAACCGAGGTGCTGCCATGTTAACTGCTCATCGTTTATTTATTGCAACTCTGGTCCTCTTTGTTTTTGTTTCCGGTTCCGTTTTTCCGCAGGAATTTATGATGAAAAATACTCCCCACGATAATGCTTCATTCAGCCTGCGGTATCTGCATCCTTATTTTAATAATAACTCATTTTCTGAACTGAGCTCTTTTTCCGGGACATATGAGTTTGAAACCATCATCCCGGTAACCAGCAAGCTGTATGTTAATTTTCAGCTCCCTTTCGTGGGATATTCTGTGAAATCAAAATGGGATGAAGCAAGTGAAAGCTCAATTGGTAACATTTATCTCGGAATTCAGTCAAGGCATTTCCCTTCAGATATGTTTACCAATTATATTTCAGCAGGTATCTACCTGCCCACTGCAAGTGATAAAAAAGATGGTGTTACTTCACTGGGTGCATTTTCAGATTATCCATCGCTGCCTAAATATATGGTAAATACGGTCTCATTTTACGGCAATTTCACCAGTCAGTTGAGTCTTTCCGAGGGAGCAGGTTTGGCATTTGATCTGGGACCAACTATCATGATACCTACGAAGGATCAGAACTACAGGGAAACGGAAGCTATGCTTCATTACGGAATAGCCGGAAGTTATACTTACAACAATTTATTCGGGTCAGCCGAAGTGAATGGAGTTTACATTCTAACCGAAAACGACCTTGACTTCGCGGACAGGTTCTTCAATAATATCACGCTGGGCGCCGGCTGGAGAGGCGGATATGTAAGTCCTTCCCTTTTCTACCAGTGGAACATGGAAAAGACATTAAGTGAAATGGTGACCGGATCATTAGGAGTAAAACTGGAAGTCGTGCTTCCGTAAAATTAATATTGCCGGGCGTTTAGTGTTGTGCTTCTATGCACGGCACTAAACGCTCAGAACCCAAAGCCCACCACCAATTCAAACGACACGATCAATACGGATAACAAAATCGATAAAAAATCACAATTGAACCAATTAACAAAATAAATAAAAAACATTGATGTTTGGTAGGGGCGCGCGGCGCACGCCCGGCGCACGCCGGATGGCGGGCGGGCTAAATTACGCTTGGGGAACATACTTACCCGGCGAATGCCGGGGACAAGGGCGGACTCCGGGCATCCTTTTTATCTTTTACCACCTCTATACCTTATACAACCCCGGGCTTTAGCCCGGACCACCTGTGAGCGTGAAGAATATGGATCTGAATCCTTATCAATAGCCTCGGCTTTTAAGCCGGGGACAAGGAAAGACGCCCGAACATCCTTTTTATCTTTTACTACATCTTTATCTTTGACAACCCCGGGCTTTAGCCCGGATCACCTTAGTATGTGCAGAATATGGATCTAATCCTTCTCAATAACCCCGGCTTTCAAGCCGGAGAGTAAGGAAGATTCCTGACCAACTCCTTATCCTACCCCGGGCTTCAGCCCGGACCACCTTAGTGTGTGCAGAATATGGATCTAAACTTTTTCAATAGCCCCGGCTTTTAAGCCGGAAAATAAGGAGAACTCTCGACATCCTTTTTATCTATTACCACCTCTTTATCTTTTACAACCCCGGGCTTTAGCCCGGTCCACCTTAACACGTGCAGGATATGGATCTATTC
>JBLMZM010000102.1:0-54406 GCA_050258815.1 Ignavibacteriales bacterium | reverse complement strand
GGGAATTTCCTGGCAAATGAAAGTGCAGCCCTGCCGCCCATTGAGTAGCCCGCCAGAATTATGTTGTCCAGATTTAACTGCTCAAGCACAACATGGATATGGCTGACAATAGCCTCGGTTGTATAGTGAATTGTTTCTGGAAGAATGCTGCTCTTGCCGTGCCCTGCAAGGTCAATAGCATAAGGGCGGATAAAAGATGGAAGCCTGTCAAATAAAAAATACCAGTCACTTGCTGAACCCGTAAATCCGTGCAGCAGGACTAATGGAATGGAACTCACCTTTGCTTCAGGAATAGTTTCCACATTAACTAATAATTGATCTTTTGGTATTTTCATCTGGCGGAAAAATGCTGTATAGCCTGGTTAAAGTTAAATTACGAATAAGCAAACTTAATAACAGGACTCAATTATTGCCAGTATAAAAGGAAATTATAATGGATTAGTTTTAAGGAATCGTAAATAACCGGAGACTATTATCCCAGGTGACCTTGTTTCCTGCTTTATTCCACCATTTCAGCAGTTCTTTCTGTATTTCTCTCACTTTTTCAAGGCTCATGGCTGAAAAATCTCCCTTCAGAATATCTTTCAGCTGATCAAACTCCCCCCACCTTTTAATAGCCAGCCATGCTATTTCATTATTATGCCTGATTCCTCCGGTTAAAGGCGAAATATCCAGTGTATCGGTCAGATCCCTGATCAGAATAGGAAATATTTTCTTATTTGGCACAATGCCGATAGTTGATTTCTCATTAAATTTGTATCTTATTCCTAGTAAAGTATATACAAGAATAGCATGTTTAATACTGTCATCAGTTTTACCATCGGCATCAACTATCTGGTTGAGTATATTTTCCTTGCTTACGTATACCAGGGCATGGGACAGAACAGAATTCTTAAGTATTGAATTTCTGCTGCCCATATTATCCAGTAAGCCAGGAATAGCGAGGCTGTCCATAGCAAAAATATCTTTATAAAATGCCTTCAGACTTTTCTTACTTTCCTCATTTAAAGCACTTACGAGTGAATCAACTTTCATATGGGCCGAAACCGCAGGCTGAGCAATTGCCTTACCCCCCAAAGCAAGCATGAAAACAGCTATTATAAATTTATACATATACTAATACTTTAATTGAAAGGAACACTTTTTATTACTTCAGTAAAATCATCTTTCTTGTCCTTACTTCGTTGCCTGTCTGCAGCTTATAAAGGTATATTCCTGAGCTGACGCTTTTACCATGATTGTCTTTCCCATCCCATTTAACCGATTTATGCCCTGCTGCCTGAACTTCGTCGACCAAAGAAGTTATCTCCGCGCCGCTGATTGAGTAGATCTTAATTACAACCCGGCCTTCAAGTGGTAAGTCATATTTTATTGTAGTAGAAGGATTAAACGGGTTGGGATAGTTCTGGTGCAGTTCAAACACCATGGGAACATCAACCATTCCACGCCCCACGCCAACCAGGCTGTTGAATGTTACATTTGTTGGCCTGCTGTATAAAATCAGGTCAGGAACAAGTCTGTTTGTGATCATACAATTATAGGAACCTGCAGCAGATGAGTCACCTGGGAATAGTGTAAATACAGCTGAATCAGCCCCGGAAATTGCAATCCCGTTCTTGTACCACTGGTATACATTGGAAGTGCCTCCGACATAAACCGATAATCTCAGCTTTTCTTTTTTATTAAGGGTTGTATCTTTCAGGAGGCCCACACTATCCTGGGGACTATAATAAAAACTCACATTGTGCAGTTTCAATACAGGTTCAATTGAACTAAAAGTCAGATGATTATTGTAAGCAGTCACTACTATAAGCGAGGAGTCTCCCGATAAATCAGGAAGTGTATCAAGGTGGTTTTTCTCCAGGTAAATCCACTTCAGTCTTGGCAGGTGGCCAAGTTCCGATGGTATGCTCCCCCGCAGGTTGTTCTGGTGCAGCGAAAGATATACCAGGTTTCTCAGATTGCCCAGCTGCCCAGGAAGGGAGTCGGTTAATTCATTGTTGTCAAGAAATAAATGAGTCAGCTCTTTTAACCCGCCCATCTCCGCGGGAACTGAAACCAGTTTATTGTACTGCAACCTTAGTTCAGTTAAATTTATCAATTGCCCTATTGAAGCCGGTAATACTTTTATCCGGTTACTTTTCAGTGAAAGTATTTTCAGATTTTTCAAAAGCCCAATTTCCGGGACTACAGTTGTCAGGCGGTTATTGTCCAGGTTCAGTTCTTCAAGATTCGCCAGATTCTGTATGGTGGAAGGAATCTGGTTTATATAGTTCCCCTGCAGCTGGAGATTCTTCAGGCTCTTCATATTACCGATCTCATCAGGAATGGCCTGTATAATACAGCCCGGGATCCGGAGATCTGTCAGACTGTCAATGGATGTTAGTTCAACAGGAATAGTTGTTAGGGGATTTGAACCTATATTCAGGCTTTTTAGCGACTTTAAGCTGTTCAGGTGTAATGGAATGGAACTGAACTTATTTCCACCCAGATTTAAGGAATTAAGATTTACCAGGCGCTCATAAGATGAGGGAAAATCAACCAGTTTATTATTTTCAAGATTCAGGCTGCGGAGCCCCGTTAATTTCCCTAATGAATCAGGCAGCTGTGCAAGATAGTTACCCGAAAGATCAAGCTCAATGAGTGAGCTTAAAAGCGTCATACCCGAAGGGATTCTGCTCAACTGGTTATTTCTAAGTGAAAGCTTCTGCAGATTAACAAGAGTTCCTAGTTCCTCGGGTAAAGCTGACACATAATTATAATTAAGGTTCAGTTCTTTTAAACCGGTAAGCTTTCCAAAAGAAGATGGAATTGTATCGGCTACGTTATTACCATATTCAAAAGATATCTTCTCTACCCTGTTATCTTTTACCGTGATACCATACCAAGTGCTTACAGGATTAGTGCTTAGCCAGTTTGTATGATTTGACCAGTTGTTCCCCTTTGTGGCCTTATAAAAATCTATCAGGGCCAGCGAATCCTGCACCTGAATCTGAGAATAAAGCCTGCCGGAATATGCAGCAATTGAACACAATATTAACACTAAAGTCTTTGCATATAACTTCAATATGGTTCCTTTCTTTAACTTTTTGCCGGGGAATATCTGAGGTATTATTCAGCGTATCAAAACCTTTCACTTATCTGAAGATAAGAGTTTCCCATGGTGCTGTCAAAGACAGCCCCATTAAGAGTAACTTTACTTATCCGGCTCCCCTTCTCATAAGTATTATTTAGAGTGGTCCAGTGCCCTCTTCCCTTTTCTAAATTAATATACAATTTCCCGCAAATTTATCCATAGTTATCTGTCCTGAGCAAAGAAATATTTTTGCGCTCCAATTATCCCAAAAAGCGGCTTATATTTCAAGTCATTAAAATACCCTGAGCTATTCCGTTGTACTTAGAACTGTTATATTTATAGGAGCTGATATAAAGCAGGCAGTGTAATGAATGAAAGTGCAATACCCAGGCCAATAAGAGAGGCCATCAGTTCTGGTTCCATATCGGCAATAATGGCCATTGCGCCGGCAGTGATCATTGGACCCATTCCGGCTTCAAAAACAGATACCTTAGCGGGTTCATTATTAAATCCGGCAATTCTGCAAATCAGCAGAGCTGCAAGCGGAGCAATAATCAGTTTAATTAGCAGTCCAAGCATCAAGGGGCTGATCAGTTTTTTTTGAAGCCTGGGACTTAATTGCAGCCCAACAGCAAACATTACTACCGGAACAAGTGTTGAGGCTGCGCTTCCCAGTATAGTTAAGGCAATATCCGGGAAGGTCCATGATTTTAAGATCAGTGCAAGGATGAGTGCAATAAAAGGTGGGAATGAAATTACGCGTTTAAATATGTCCCTTACACCCGGCTTGCTGCCTTTACCATAGAGTGCCAGAATCACCGAACCGTAGGTAGCCAGGGCAAGAAAACTCCCAAACTGGTCATAAAGGATAGCATATGGGATATGGTTCTCGCCAAAAAAAGCTTTAACCATGGGGATCCCCAGGAATGAGGTATTACCAAGCGGAACAACCAGTAGCAGTCCCCCGGTAAGCTGCCTGTTCCATTCAAAGATCCTTGAAAACAATAGTACCAGGATTACAGAAACGATAATCATAATCCAGGGCAGAATTATGGGAACGATCAGTTCACTAGTAAAAGTTAGTTTGGGTATATTTAATAGAACCAGCGCGGGCAGAGAGACATATATCACAAAAAGATTGAGTACCTGCGCAGAATTCTCGGGAAACAGTTTCCAATGTCTGCACATTATGCCCAAAAATAAAACTATGAAGATTAATAGAAAATTTTCCATAACAGTTAGTATTGACCTCTCTCCTCAGTCTGGATCCGATCTGGATTATTTGCGTGTCCGCTACTATCGGTCGGTGATCCCAATACTAAAATCAGGATTTTCCCACTTGATACCGGCCATAGGATTTTAATAATGTGAGGATAAAAATAACAGCAGGAATCGGATAAATCAAATATTTTCTGACTATCCAATTCCTGCTGTTTTCAGGAATAGTATTGGAAGGCTATTTAATATAGTTCAGCCAACCGTAAATGTCGGGCTTTTCACCATATTGAATAGAAGTAATTTCATTAAAGAGTTTCAGTTCAAAATCTCCTGAATGTCCCTCATTAAATATCATTGTCTTATCTTTATATGTCAGTGAACCTATAGAAGAAATAACGGCGGCAGTTCCTGTACCGAAAATACTAAGGACATTCCCCTTGTCGTATTCGCTTACGATTTCTTCCATGCTGATAAGACGTTCATTAACTGTTTCTCCCCAGCCCCTGAGTAATTCAATTACTGTAGCTCTGGTAATTCCTGGAAGGATGCTGCCAGTAAGTTTTGGGGTGGCAATTTCATCCTTAAAGCGCACAAAAATGTTCATTGTGCCGACTTCTTCAATATATTTCTGCTCAATACCATCCATCCAGAGTACCTGCGTGAATCCCTTCTTTTGAGCTTCCTGACCTGCAAGTAAACTTGCAGCATAGTTAGCCGGTGTTTTGCAGTCCCCCAGACCTTTTCTTACAGCTCTTACGTAATCATCCTGAGCCAGAATCTTTACGGGTTTAAAGCCTTCAGGATAATATGCACCTACAGGAGAAAGAATAATCAGCAACTTATAGGTTCTTGATGGCCTTACACCAAGCACAGGATCCGATCCAAAGATAAATGGGCGAATATAAAGGGATGTTCCTTTCTTTTCAGGTATCCATTCCTTATCAACCTTAATTAATTCCTTCAATGCTTCAGTCAGGAACTCAGGATCAATTTCGGGTATACATAATCTGCGGGCAGAATTATTTAAACGCTGAAAATGCTTGTCGGGCCTGAAAATGGCAATTTCGCCACCCGGAGTCTTATAAGCCTTGAGGCCTTCAAAGACTGCCTGTCCATAATGAAATACCATGGTAGAAGGGCTGAGCGACAAGCTTTCATTACTTTTAATAGTTGGGTCATGCCAGCCACTTGCATCATCGTAATTCATTTCAAACAGATGGTCCGTAAAAATACGGCCAAATTCAAGGTTTTCCGGAAGCTGAAGAGTTGTTTCCTGATGATCATTGATTAGGAAATTGATGTTTTGCATAAAATTCACCATTTTTATGAAAAATTGTCTGACTTAATAGATAGTCAAAAACACTATACACATATTAAGGAAATTAATTGAAAGTTTAAACTGAATTGCACAATATTATCCGGTCCCCGGTCCTTAACCTGAAGAATATAAATTCCCTGATCTTTCGTATCTTTGGGAATCAAATTTTGACTATATCTTAACAAATTTACGACTAACAATTGATAATAATCAGTCAAAAAACTATCTTATTTTTTATATTTAACGGTAAAAGAAAGTATCCTTGTGAGGCTGGTAATAATTTACGGGTAGTTAATCCTTAACAGAAAGAGACTCTATGAGACTTGACGCAGAACAGCTGACTGTATTTCTTACCAGTATCAGTATAATGCTGTTACTAGCAAAGCTACTAGGGGAAGTTTTTGTTAAATTGAAACAACCAGCCATAATTGGCGAAATTCTGGCCGGGATTATTCTGGGCCCGACAGTATTTGGTATGGTTTCCCCGGGCCTTTTTGCATGGGTCTTCCCTAAAACTCCCGAAATCCAGGTAGCCATGGATGGCATTATCTCACTGGCAGTCGTAATGCTTCTGCTCGTCTCCGGCCTGGAGGTTGATCTCTCTGTTGTGATCCGCCAGAGTAAAACGGCATTCTTTACAAGTTTCATGGGCATCATCTTCCCTTTCGTTATCGGATTTTCCCTGGGATTTTTGTTCCCCGACTATTTCGGCATTAAAGATGAGAATATGCGGCTGATATTTGCACTGTTCATGGGAACAGCAATGTCTATTTCGGCCCTGCCCGTAATTGCCCGTACATTAATGGACCTTAATATCTTCAGGAGCGAGATAGGACTTATTATCATCGCCTCAGCAATGTTTGATGACCTGACAGGATGGATCATTTTCTCTGTTATACTAGGCATGATGGGGGCCGGAGTGAGCCATGTTACCTTTCCAGAGAAAATACTTTCGGTATTTCTGTTCGTGGCATTTATGCTTCTGATAGGACGGAAAATTGTAAACAAGATATTTCCCTATATACAAAAATATTTTACACATCCCGGCGGCGTACTGAATTTTATTTTTATACTGGGGTTCCTTTGTGCTGCTTTTACTGAGTTCATCGGTATACATGCCATTTTTGGGGCTTTTATAGTGGGGGTAACAATCGGGGACACTGCTCATTTAAGAGAAAAGACCAGGGAAATCGTGCACCAGTTTGTCACCAATATCTTTGCTCCCCTGTTTTTTGTTTCCATCGGCTTAAGAGTAAATTTTATCTCACATTTCGATCCCCTGCTCATAACCATAATTATAGTTCTGGCATTCATCGGGAAAGTAGTAGGGTGTGGTTTGGGTTCCTATTGGGGGGGAATGAGCCGCAGAGACTCACTGGCCATAGGGTTTGGTATGAATTCCCGCGGTGCAATGGAAATTATACTTGGCCTCTTAGCACTGCAATTTGGGCTCATTCAGGAGAAGGTATTTGTAGCCCTGGTCATAATGGCACTCATTACCTCCCTGCTGAGTGCTCCGATGATGAATTATATATTAAAGGGAAAGAAAAAACTAACTTTCAGAGACCTTCTGGACAAACAATTATTTATTATTAGTTCTGCTGCTGATAAGTATTCCGTAATAAAAGAACTCGTGCATACAGTTGCATCCAAATACAAGCTCAATGAAGATATGGTCTTTGATCAGGTCCGGAGCCGCGAGGAACTGATACCAACAGGAGTTGCAAATTATCTGGCGCTCCCGCATGCGAGGACAAAGATAGACAAACCTGTTGTTGCCCTTGCTGTAAACGAAAAAGGGATTGATTTTGAAGCTCCCGATAAGCTGCCTTCACACATTATTTTGCTTTTGCTTACTCCGGATGACAATAACGAGCTGCAGCTGCAACTACTCTCTGAAATTGCTAACAAATTCAGTAACAGGGAAAAGATTGAAGAGATTCTTAAGAATCCGAATCCAGATGTAATGTTTTTAAGGCTGGCAGAAGAATCCTGATAGCCTTATTGCTATACCACCTGTTCAAATTCTGATTTCACCTTCAGGTTTTTCTTTTGAGTAACGTCTTTTTTGATTAAATTTGAAATAAAAAGAGATGGAAGTGATAAAAAAAATAGCTGGCGACGTTGGTAAAAAGATTCTGAATTTTTTTGAGGAATTGGGGCAATTTTTCAATCTGTTATTCGGAATAATCAGGTTTTTACCTTCCATAATCCGCAGCCGTCAGCTCGTTTTATACCAGATGGAACATATTGGCGTTAACTCGCTGCCTTTGGTCTTAATTATTGCAACCTTTACAGGTGCAGTTGCAGCCTGGCAGGCAGCCTATCAGCTAAAGGGGGTTGCACCATTATCGTTCCTCGGAACGGCTACGAGCAGAGCAATTATCACGGAATTAGGACCCGTTCTAACGGCAATTGTCATTGCCGGCAGGGTTGGAGCTTCAATTGCCGCGGAACTGGGGTCAATGAAGGTTACAGAACAGATTGATGCTCTGGAAACTATGGCAATAAGCCCGGTCCGCTATCTGGCAATGCCTCGCTTTATTGCTTCAATTCTCATGATGCCTGTATTGGTGATATTTGCGGACTTTATTGCTGTTTTGGGAGCCTATGTAATATCCAATTTCTTTCTAGGGGTTTCCTTTGCAGTTTTTTTCCAGTCGGTTAAGCGTTACTTTGAATTCGGAGATTTTATGTTTGGCCTGGCCAAGACAATTATTTTCGGAGGGGTAACCGCGCTTCTGGGATGCCATATTGGTTTTAAGACTGAAGGCGGAGCCGAAGGCGTCGGTTTGTCTACTATCAGATCATTCGTCCTTTCCTCTGCATTAATCCTGATTCTGGATTATGTTTTATGGACACTCATGTTTTGATACTGCAGCCTGAAGGCTGAGTAGTATTAAACTATTTTTTCCTTTTCAGGATAATCAAAGTCATATCGTCGTTTGCCGGTCCGTAATCTCTGAACCTGGACAATGCATGCAATATAGTTTCCTGTATTTCCGATACCGTCTTGAAAGCATTCTTTTCAACCAGCTGTCTTAAGGCCTCATCTCCAAAAAGATTTCTGTGGCTATCCATCATCTCCGTTACCCCATCTGTATAAAAAATGAGAATGTCACCTGGCTCAGTTACAACGGTAATTTCTTCCAATACCTTGTCAAACATACCTCCATCCCTAAACCCAATTCCCATTCCCATCGGGACAATATTAACGGCCTTACCATGAGCTGCCTGAAAGTGAAGCAGAGGTGTATGTCCGGCCCTGGAAATCAGCAGATCCGGCTTTCCGCTCTCAAAGAGTGCAAGTGTGGCAGTAAAGAAGTTATCCGGTTTCAGAATATTCCTGGTAGTCTTATTTAATAAACACAGAATATTCCGGGGATCCTGACACTGATTTACAATAAAGCGAAGTATCGCCTGCACCTGAAGCATATGCAGGGCAGCACCTACTCCTTTACCGGATATATCGCCAACCACGAGATAGGTTTTATCAGGCTGTGTTTCGGGACAAATAAAATCGTAATAATCGCCGCCTACTTCCCGCGCAGATTCATAATAACAGGCAATATCATAAAATTCATTTTGAGGTGCCTGCCCGGGCATTAAGGAGCTTTGTATATCGCGGGCAACAGCCAGTTCGTCTTTTGCAGTAAGTTTGTCTGCCAGTTCAAAGGCAATCAGAAGATTCAGCATCAAAAAACTTAATAATGCCCAGTTCCACAAACCCATCAGAAATCCAACAATAAAAAACATTAAGGCAAGCGAGTAAAAAAGTCTGCGTATTGGAGTAAGTTTCAACAGGAATTCGACAAACAGATTACGCAAAAATAATAAGATTCTCATGCGTGATTTTTTTGTCTCTTCAGGTTTTTTCATCCTGCGGACATAAAAATCATAAACCTGCGGAGCATCCCTTTTTATCAGTCTTTCCACATCCCTGATGCTCAGATCACTGGTATAAAACTCATAAATACGGTTCAGTAAATCCCTTTTGGCCAAAACAATGCTCCAAAGTTAAAATTATTCCAATAATTGCGCCCGGCTTCTGGCATTAAACGGTTTCCACAACATGATTAAGACGGTTAAACAAAAGATATTGTTCCCGTTTCTGTAATTTTACAAATAAATATAAAGAAGAATTTTCTATTTGACCATAGATTCATGTTCTGAAACTAATATTCAGTGAATAATAATCTGATATAATTACAGACGAATATTTTCTGAGGGTCTGCCTGCGGATAGCCCACTATGGGAATGAAAGTTTCCTGTGTTAATTTTGACTCAAGGGATATGCAAGATCAGTAATAATTAGTATTATCTTTAAGAACTGAGTTTCTATTTTGATTTAACTGACGCCGTGTATAGAAATATCCTGAATGAAATTCCACAAAATCCTCAGCAAATATTTCCACAAAATTATCTATGTAGTTTGTCAGAATTTTTTCAGCTTCTTCAAATAATTTATTCAGGCCCGTGACCGTATTTCCGGAAATATTAGAGTGAGCCCTGTCCTCCAGCGCACACTTGTATTTTCCTAACCTGAGCCTCAGGTTCTGGAGTGCCGGAAAAGTAATTCCGGATTTCCTTAGGTAGGATATTTTTTTTTCTGAAAGGATTACAACAGTAAGTGCCCTTTCAAGCAGCTCGGTATCTTTAAGCCGGACTGCCTGATTATAATTGAGTTTGGTTCTTACTTTCAGGTTCTCGTCTTTAATTTCTCTGGCAATATTATAAAGCGACTGGGTGATTGGTAGCAGTGACATTATTAGTTCATCCCTGGCATTTGCTATCTGAATTGACCTGTCAAGAGCCTTAATTGAGGCGTTATTTTGCCTCTGTTTTATTTCTTCAACTATTTTCCGGAACTTTGAAATCGACCATGTAAATGCCTTGATGCTGCTGGTTAATTCTCTATGCTCATTTAAATAGGTCAGTACCGCCTGGAACATATCTAATTTACTTTTTTCACCTTCATTCATGGTCACCCTCATAGCCAATTTATATTTTTAGGAATTTGATGAGCCGGAATAAAGAATACATTGAAAGATATTCTCCCCCAATGTATTCCGCTACTCCGTCAATGTGATACAGGTTGAATCAGTTCTAAAATTATCTGCATAGCATAAAAGTAATGGCTTCAATATTTACTATATCCGGGACCATTAATAACTTTGAAACTAACGCATTTAACTTTAATGTGCCCTTTTCTGATTCTTCCTGATTTTTTTTCTGTGCAACATAGCTCTCAGTTAAAGTTCTTGTCCAAATTATCTTACAGAATACAGATGCTACTTTGTTCCTGATTTATCCTGATCTGTTGATGAATTTGTGCCGCTGTTAGAATTGCTGCTATTACTGCTTTTTGATCCTTTATGGGTCTTGTGATGTTTGGAACCGGATGCTTTCGTGCTATCGCTGCTCATAGTGCCCGAACTATTTTTCATGTCAGTACTGCTATGTGTTTTGCTATGTCTGCTGCTGCCACCGGTGTTTTCATTCATCGTACCGCTGTTGGTTGAACTGCTATTATTGCTCTTCTTTGATTTCTTGTGGTGCTTGGTTTTTGTCATAGTTGTATCTGAAGTTGAAGAGCTGCCAGTATTGTCATTGCGTTTCATTTTATGGGTTTTAGTTGTAGTAGTTGTACTATTTTCATCACTTGAATTATCCTGAGTTCCGCGTTTCATTGTTCCTGAAGAACCGGTTGAGCCGGATGTCCCTGAAGAACTTCCTGATTTGGATTTACTCTTATCCTGCTGATAACCAGAATTATCATTGTCGTTTCTCATCGTTCCGGTATTGTCTTTGTCAGTATTACTTTTATTATTATAGGTACCGCTTCTTCTGGAAGTATCCTGTGAACCAGTTCCCCAGCCAGTGCCAGTACCGATTCCTGTACCACTACCAGTTCCTATTCCTGTGCCTGTTCCGGTTTTAGTGCCTGTTCCTGTGCCCCAGCCTGTTCCGCCTGTACCGCTACCAGTTCCGGTTCCCATACCCGTACCGGTTCCCGTTCCATAGCCTGTATTTCCTTTGTTTGTGCCGGTATTATCTCTGCTCGTACCTGTATTGTCTCTATCAGTTCCTGTTTTGTTTCTGTTATACGAGGTATCCTGACCAATTCTGCCCGAACCCGTATTGTCAGTTCCGGTTCCGCTTCTGTTATAAGAGGTATCCTGACCTATACCGCTGCTGCTTCTGTTTGAGCCTGTATTATCCGAATTATCTTTATTATAATCACCAGTCTTGCTTTTCATTGTATCGCTGCTCAGTGTTGAATTTGTTCTTGTACTGTTTCCGGTATTATCATTCTGAGCAAATACATAACCTTGAGAAATAAAGATCAATGCACCTGAAATGAATAAAACATTTAACTTTTTCAAAAGATTCTTTGCTTTCATAAAATCACCCTTACTTTCGTTAATAAATCATGTCCATACGTTGTCAATAAATACTATTCCTGCTTTGATTAACTGAATGCTGTTATACTACACTTCTACCGCGCATTAGACTGATAATAGCTAGTACTATGGCAACTACTAATAACACGTGAATAAATCCACCGAGTGTATATGAGCTGAGTAATCCAATCAGCCATAAGACTATTAGAATTGCAAAAATTGTCCACAGCATTTAATCCTCCTTTTGTTTGTTTCTGGTTCAGAGTAATAGTAACGCTCAGTTAAACATCCATTACTTCAGAACTTAACACATTCCGGGTAGAGGGGGTATAGGGCTTTGTCTGATATTGTTGTAGGTTAAGATGAAAGTATTTTGTAGGGTGCTTTTTATCATCACTTGTAGGATTTTCTCTTACAAATTATGCCTTAATTCCTTAAAATCGGTTTAATTTCAAGCTTTTTTGGGCAGGGAGGGAATACTATGTTTATAAAAACAAATTCAGGGAGCCTGTTCTGGGACAGGCTCCCTGAATCACTTTGTATAAGATCCGTCGTAATCCAGGTTAATTTTTGGTTCCGGTGTCCAGATAGCTCCGGAGATACTGGCCGGTATAGGAATCCGGGACCTGTATTATCTGCTCGGGTGTTCCGCAGGCAATAATCTCCCCGCCTTTTTCTCCCGCCTCGGGTCCCAGATCAATAATATAATCTGCACTTTTAATCACATCCAGATTGTGCTCAATTATGACGAGAGAATTATTTTTTTCAAGCAGCATCTTAAAACAATTCAGTAATTTACTGATATCGTCAAAATGCAGCCCGGTAGTTGGTTCGTCAAAAATAAATAATGTATGCTGGTTATCTTTTTGTGTCGAAAGGTGTGCTGCAAGTTTGACCCTCTGAGCTTCACCTCCGGATAAGGTATTCGAAGGCTGCCCAAGTTTTATGTATCCCAGACCCACATCGGAGAGAACCCGCAGATAATTCTCAATCTTCCGGTTATCCTTGAACAGTTCCACTGCTTCATCTACGGACATGTCCAGCACTTCAACCAGATTTTTCCCTTTATAAGTTATTTCCCGGATCTCTTTTTTAAAACGTGTGCCCTTGCAATCTTCACATTCCAGGTAAAGGTCTGCCAGAAACTGCATTTCAACCTTTACATATCCTTCTCCCTGGCAGGTTTCACACCTTCCTCCCGGTACGTTAAAGGAAAAATAACCGGGTTTATATCCCCTTGCCCTGGCCAGATGAGTGGAAGCAAAAAGCTCCCTGATATGTTCATAGGCTTTTACATAACTGATGGGGTTTGAACGCGGAGTTCTGCCGATGGGCGACTGATCCACAATTTCAATTGAATCAATATTCTGAATCCCTTTTATATCGTCAAAGCGACCTATCTTGGGAGGGTTGCCTCCAAGCAGCTTTGTTATTCCGCCATACAATACATCATGTATAAGGGTACTTTTGCCCGAGCCGCTGACACCCGTAATAACAACAAACTTGTTGAGCGGAATATCAACATTTACATTCCTGAGATTGTTTTCCCTGGCGCCCAGGATCTGTATTAGTTTCGTATCCTCGGTATTCCTGACCTCGGGCACCGGTATTGTCAGTTTGCCGGCCAGATACTTCCCTGTCAGCGATTTTTCATTATGTATAAGCGCATCAAAATCTCCCATTGCGGTTATCTGACCCCCGAATCTACCGGCACGCGGCCCCATATCAACAATAATATCTGACTCTCTCATCATCTCCGGGTCATGTTCAACAACAAGTACTGTATTTCCGATGTCGCGGAGTGACTTTAGAATTTTTATCAACCGCATATTATCTCTTGGATGCAGGCCGATACTCGGTTCATCCAGCACGTAAAGTGTGCCAATTAATGAAGACCCCAGTGAAGTAGCCAGATTTATTCTCTGGGTTTCTCCTCCTGAAAGTGTGCTGCTTAACCTGTCCAGCGTCAGATATCCAAGACCTACGTCATTCAGGAATGTTAGTCTTTTTATTATTTCCTTTAATATTCTTTCACCTATTGACAGTTCATATTCTGTCAACTGGAGTGAAACGAAAAACTGAAGTGCCTTTTCGATCGAAAGCCTTACAACATCCTGAATGGAACACCCACCGATTTTAACCTGAAATGTTTCCCTTCTCAGGCGCGATCCCTTACAGGCTGCACAGGTCGTATATCCCCTGTAGCGGCTTAATAAAACCCGGATGTGCATTTTATAGGTTTTACCTTCCAGCTCCTCAAAGAATTTATCAATGCCTATATATCCAGGATAGCCCTCTTTAATAAGTGCCACCTGATTGTCATTCAGGTCCTTGAACGGCACCTGCGTAGATATACCGTGATCCTTTGCCGTACGGACCAGATCGCGCAGATATTTGCTGTATTTTACCCCCCTCCATGGAGCAATTGCTCCCTCCAGGAGTGTAAGGTTGGGATTGGGAACTACAAGGTTCATATCTATACCGACTGTCCTGCCGAAACCCTGACAAACGGGACAGGCACCGAAGGGATTATTGAACGAAAAGAAATGCGGTTCAGGCTCTTCATATCTGGTACCACAGCATTCGTAGAACCTGTTAAAACTCTGTATTGCGTAATTATCAGCATTTACAACTGCAAGCCTGCCCTCGCCTTCCTTAAAGGAGGTTTCTATTGACTCGGAAAGAATTTCCCTCATCCTGCCTTTTTTTATTTTGAATCTGTCAATGATGACATAGATACTTTCTTTTTTCCTTGGCAGTGTATACTTCTCGTTCAGGTCGAGCAGCTTGTCCTTAATGATTATCCTGAAAAATCCCCTTCTTTTAAGCAGCTCAACCTCTTCCTTTATCGTCCTGCCTTCATGGAAATGAATCGGAAAAGTTAAATAGAACCTGGCATCTTCATTCTGGGCCTCAAGCCACTCAGATACTGAACCCACGGTATCTTTTTTCACTACATTACCGCAGATAAAGCAGTAGGTTTTACCCACACGTGCATAAAGAAGTCTCAGATAATCATAAATCTCGGTTGTAGTACCAACCGTGGAACGCGTATTTCTGGAGCCTGTTTTCTGCTCAATGGCAACTGCGGGACTGATCCCATAGATAAAATCCACGTCCGGTTTATTGATCCTCTCAAGAAACTGTCTGGCATAAGATGAAAGACTCTCAACATACCTGCGTTGTCCTTCGGCGTATATTGTATCGAACACCAGGGATGACTTACCGCTCCCGCTGACCCCGGTAAAAACGACCAGTTTGTTGCGCGGAATCTCCAGGTCTACGTTCTTCAGATTGTGCTCTTTGGCACCTTTTACAATTATCTTATCTCTTGAATAATTACCGTTATTTTTTGGCATATACTTTGGCAATAATATTCAGGAACACGCCTTCCTGGCGTGTTCCTGTAAAAAAAAATTTAACTTTGAAAATTAAGGGTTTATGTGCAGTTAAAAAAGGCAGAATTAAGTAAACCGGACAGCTTATCTGGAACCGTTTTTTCCTGTCTCCTCTTGCAGAGTCTTTAATTCCTTAATTTTGGCATCCAGGGTTCTGGTCCGCTCTTTAATTTCTGATATCTTGCTATCCAGGTCTTTCTGGTACTGGTTTATATCCCAATATCCCCTTTCCTCAAAATAGCTTTTGAACAGCCAGTTATGTTTTAGTGCCTCCATGTCTTCAGAAAATCTTACGGCACCTGTCCTTATCTGTTCAGTTGTACTCATCAGGTTGGCTATAATAACCTTTATTGAATCGTTGTATGCACTCTTGTCGGCAACGAGGGATCCCAGTATTCCCTTGCCCTCCTTTACATTATTTACAATTCCGTCCACCTTCAGGACAACACCATCCAGATCAGCCATTATGTTCTTAAAGTCACCAGTAGTTGTTTTAACTACATCCGAAATTTCATTAAGTTTTAATGTAATTGTGTTCAGGCTTCTATCGGCAGATCTTGTAATTTGTGTTGCCGCATTGTATAACTCATCATCATTGACAATTTTGCCTATAGTTCCCTCACCCTTATTTATCTTACCGACTATTTCCGAAAAATCCCTCGTAATGTCCTTCAGATAATTAAGAGTCCCCTGGCTCTCTGCAATTATTTGTGCAATGCTGACCGGAGATTTTGAGCGGACAAATCCTCCGTCTTGTACTATTTCATATGCTGTTGTACCAACAGACAAGACTACGATTTTGTTCCCAACCAATCCTTCTGTTTCGATCGTTGCCCTGGTATCCTTGCGGACAAAATTTCTAACGCTGTTGTCTATGCCCATGGTAACGATTACGCGCCCCGTAGTGTCGTTAGCAATTTCTATATCTTTTACACTGCCGACGCTGATTCCGCTTAACCTGACCGGTGCACCGGTCCTTAAGCCTTCCACCGTCGTAAATAGCGCTTTTACTGTAAAAGTTGATTTGAAGAGGGATTCCCTTCCGCCAATTAAGAATATGGCAATTACCAGTAAAACTGTCCCTAAAAAAATAAACAGACCTAGTCGTGCGCCTGCAAGATTCTTAAGCATTTATTTCTCCTGACTTATCCTTTTATTACTTCTGTACTGAAAAAATTCTGTAAGAACTGATCTTTGGAACTTGTTAATTCATTTATAGTCCCCTGATAAGCAATTCTTGCGTCTTTCAAAAATATTGCCCTGTCTGCTATGATATTAGCACATATTAAATCATGTGTCACTGCAATAGAAGTCATATTTAATTTCTTCTGCAATTCAAGTATGAGCTCACTTATTTCCTTGGTTGTCAATGGATCCAGACCTGTAGTCGGTTCGTCATAGAGCATTAGTTTGGGTTCGGTAATTATTGAACGTGCAAGTGCAATTCTTTTCCTCATGCCCCCGGAAAGCTCCGATGGCATTTTGTCCACGGCCTCCTGAAGAGACACCATATCAAGTGTTCGCATTACCCTTTCATTTACTTCCTCTTCGGACAACGATAAATGTCTGTTCAGAGGGAAAGCCAGGTTTTCCCTGACACTCATGGAATCATAGAGTGCTCCGCTCTGAAAGAGAAACCCAATGTTCTTCCTTATGTCGTTTAATTCATTATACGACATATTTAAGACATTCTTGTTTTCGATGTAAATCTCCCCGAAATCCGGCTTCATGAGACCGATAATGCATTTCAATAGAACGCTCTTACCGGTACCACTTCTTCCAAATACTACCAGATTTTCACCCGTTTCCACGGTCAAAGAGATATCATCGAGCACTTTCGTGGAATCAAATGATTTACTCAGATTTTTTATTTCTACCATCAGGTCGGCCATAACCACAACGTTAATTTTACTAAAACCATGTCAAACAAAAGAATTAATAAGGATGACACCACAACAGAGGTTGTGGAAGCCTTTCCTACACCTTCGGTTCCGTTTTCAGCCGTATATCCTTTGTATGAACCCACCATACCGACAATGAAGCCGAATACAAGAGTTTTGGCCACACCAGGGATGAAATCGCCGAACCGGATTGAAAGCATTAATGAATTTACATAATAGTTAAAGTTCATGCTTTGCGTCAGCAGAATTGCTAAATAGCCGCCTAAAATTGCAATGAACACCACATAAACCGTAAGTATAGGCAAAATCAGCGTGCAGGCAATTACGCGGGTTACGACAAGGTATTTAAACGGATTTACCGCAGAAACTTCCATTGCATCAATCTGCTCTGTTACCCGCATCGACCCCAGCTCGGCTCCGATACCGGAACTGACCCTGCCGGCAAAAATAATGGCAGTAAGCACCGGGCCCAGCTCTCTGACTACAGTTAAGGCGACCATTCCTGGAAGAAATGATTCGGCCCCAAACCGGACCAGAACAGGCTGGCTCTGCATGGCAAGCACTAAGCCTATAATAAACCCTGTAACGCTTACTATAGGCAAAGTCTTTACACCAAGCTCATCCATATGCTTTCTTATCTCACCAAATTCATAAGGGGGGATAAAAAAAGTCTTAAAGAATTCCACGGTAAAAAGTGAAAGGCCGCCTATGGTATTGAAATAACTAATGAAACGTTCCTTGACGGAATCATTTTTTGTGCCTGACTGCATGAAGTTACTTTAAATTTCTATGTATTATGTAAAATATCAAATCTATATTAAAGTTAAAGTTATTAACTTTAGTCAAAAATTTCTATCCTTTAAATTAACATTTTCTTCATAAGAAAAGTTAAAATTCTTACTAAATAGTTGCTTTATTTCTGTAGAATTGCTTAGAAAGCATCCCTGTAATAGTTTATCGACGGCTTTCCTTTGACCTCTTCCAATATAGCAACTGCGTCAAACCGGCAATCGGTCTCCTCAATTTTCTTCATATAGAGATAGCACTCTGCAATTCTTCTGATCTGGCGAACCTTCAGAGGAGTAATGGCGTACTCAGGCTCTCCATATTCCAGGTTCTGACGGTATTTGACCTCCACAAAAACAAGAGTCTCACCATCGCGGGCAATTATGTCGATCTCTCCTTTGCCAAAGCGGAAGTTTCTTTCTATTATCCGGAACCCCTTCTCAAGCAGCAATTTACAGGCTAAATCTTCACCCTCGCGTCCTGCTTTGTTGGAAGTTAAACTCATTTTGCTCTCCTTCCATGAAATTCTTAATAAATGTTTTTCTGTGTAAAGGACAAGGTCCGTACTTGAGCAATGCATCTATATGTTCACGCGTCGCATACCCCTTGTTTTTATGCCAAAGATACATGGGGTATTGTTCTGCATACCCCTTCATCAGACGGTCACGGGTAACCTTTGCCAGAATTGAAGCTGCGGCAATTGAGAATGACTTCTCATCCCCCTTGACAATGCATTTTGCCGGCAAGTCAGAGTAAAACAGTTTATTCCCGTCCACAATCAGCAGATCGGGTTTGACAGTTAATTGTTCAGATGAATTTTTCATGGCCAGCAAAGTTGCCTGCAGAATATTGATTCTGTCAATTTCCTCCTGGTCAATAATGCCGACTGACCAGCAAAGGGCCCTGGAAATAATCTCACCGTATAGTTCTTCTCTTAGAGCTTCTTTAACCTTTTTTGAATCATTTACTCCTACTATATAAGTATCGGGTCTGAAGACAACCGAAGCCGCTACTACCGGACCTGCCAGGGGTCCTCTGCCGGCCTCATCAATTCCGGCAATCAGAGAAATGCTTTCCGACAAAAATGAGTTATCAAAATTTTTCATTTGTTTCCTAAATAAATGGCAGCCAGACCTAACAGCATGTTTACCTTTAATATATTGCTCATTACACTCAGATTCTGTCTGCTTTTATCGGTTAACAATAGCTTAAGAAAATAAACAAACAGAACATTTACAACCGGCATAACCAGCACAAAATATTCGATCTTGTAATAACGAAAGATAAAGGGAATCAGGGTAAAAAGCATGAGAATGAGCGTCAGAATAAAGACAACCTGGGTTGTCCTCCTGAAACCGTATGCCTGCGGAAAAGTAATAACATTGTTCCTGCTATCCCCTTCCACATCTTCCATGTCTTTTATGATTTCACGTATAAAATTTACCAAAAGTGCAAAAACCGCAGGAATAATGGCTGAATTATAGTTGCTGACAGCAACGCCCCCAAAAATAAAGGCCAATCCCGTCATCATACCTACCAGTAAGTTACCAACCAGGGGAACCTGTTTAATTTTATAAGAATAAAGAAAAATCAGAAGCGTTGTTATTAACACAATAATGAACGCCGGCTGATTAATAAACAGGCTGAGGACAAGCGCCAGTGTGTTCAGGATAATATATAGCCCGAGGGCTTCAGATTTCAGTAGTTTCCCGGCAGGCAGAGCCCTGTGCGGCCTGTTTATCCGGTCAATTGCAACGTCAAAAATATCATTTATAATATTGCCCGCTCCACCGGTCAAAGCTCCTGCAAAAGCAGCCAGAAGAATATTCAGCCACAAATAATCTCCCCTTGTACAAATGATTCCGGCTACAGCTATTGAAAGGAAAGTAATGAGAAAATTTATGGGACGTATTATCTGAATTATTGCTGTCAGCTTACTTTTCACCTTGGATCCGGGTTATTTTCTAACTGTAAAAGAGGACTATTAAACTCTTAAAGATCTATTGTACAAAGATACAAATATGACGGAGAATATTAAAATTCGTTAACCAGCCCGAAGTGTATTTTGCCCTGACTGAAGGAATCCCCCTTTGCCAGAGCATAGCTTACGCTTAAGACACCTAATCCGGTCTCAATATTCATCCCCAGACCATATCCTGTCCTGAAAGCAGAGCTCCTGGAGATATTCATGACAGGATCTTCATTCCTGAGATAATAACCCGAATCCAGGAAAATAAATCCATATGTGCGCCTTGAAAGCAGAAAACGGTATTCCAGGTTTGACCACAGCAGCCTGTTGGCCAGAAACTGATTTTCCCTGTACCCTCTCAACGTATTTGTGCCGCCAAACCTGTAAAGATCACTTACTTCAACTGACCCACCCCTTAATTCCCGGCCATGCAGACTCAGTGCTGCAACCTGTCTGTCAAATGGCTCGTAAAACAGGCCGAAATCAACTGCAAAGCGCTGCTGATTAATGTCCTTTAGTAAATCTTCAGTCAGATATCTCTGCGGGCCATTGATTTTCTTTCTGCTGAATAGATACGAATTATTAAAAAACAGGCCGCTGCGTGGAGCATAAATGTCATCCCGGGTATCTATCTTCAGGGTGACTCCTGTCGTTAAAATGGATGAATTATAGACTGAAAAGAGGTTTGTCCCGTTATCTGTAGGTATTACCGATTCGGAGGACAGGACAAATGAAGCTGAGATGTTCTCCGTTGCCATGTATTCTACTGACCCCTCATACTTCCTTTGTACGTAGGTAGTGTCCTGTTTCTGCTGTAACAGTCCAAGATTAATATTAAATGGGTAATTCAGCACCCATGGTTCCAGATACCTTAACTCAAGCTCCTGAGAATACCGGTCAATCTGCTGCCATCTTAAGGCTGCACCCCTGCCTGTTCCCAACAGATTCCGCAAAGTCACATTGACGAGTCCTGTCAGATATCCTTTATCTCCCTCCTTTACGCCTGGCAGGTATCCGATAATTCCGTCAAAATTGTTGGTCTCCTTTTCTTTTACTTCAACCGAAAGCACCCCCTGGTTTTTAGAATTAAGATAGTAAGAAGGCAGGCTAACTGGCTCAAAGAAACGCAGTCGGTTCAGTCTTTTCGGAATTTCATCTATGATACTCTGGGAGTACAGGTCCCCGTTTCTGACACCTAGTTCCCTTATAATTACCGATTCATTTGTCTTCGTGTTCCCCTTGACTTCAATTTTATCAATCCTGCTTACAGTACCTTTATCAATTTTAATATATATATCCGCCTGGTCAGTTTGAGAAACCGTATCCCTGAAAAAATACACGGAGCCAATTATGATACGGGCAAACGGAAGACCGTTTTCCTCCAGATAATTCAGTGCCACAGAGATATGATCTTCCAGTTCCGATTTAACAAATACCTGGCCATTCATAAAGCCAAATAATCTAGTAAAATACAGGGAATCAGTTCCAGGATCCTCGACCATTATATTATGAACGTAGGTGGGATTTCCTTCATGAACAAAAAGGCTGAGCATCACTTTCTGGGGATCAGATGCGGATTTAACATAATCATTATCAAAAACCGGATGATAATACCCCATTTGGGCCAGATTATCGCTGATGTTTTTCTTTACGGTATCCAGAATTGCGGCATAGGTTTTCATTCCGGGACCCACACCGCTCCAGGCAAGATAATCATTATTGCTGAAGACGTTCCCCCCGATATTTATCTTATCGAGTGTCTGCGTAAAGGATAGTACGGGGAGCAATAATATCAGAATAAATACTTTCATTAAATTTTAGCATCTCACGGTTAAAACGCCTAAAACATACACCTTTTTTGATATAATTAAAACAGAAAAAGAACGGCTTAGTTCCCGTTCTGTCCGGAATGAGACTCACTTTAGGAATATCCATCTGAACATTAGAAACTTAATAAAACTAACACATATATTATATTTTTTTGGTAATTGAAGACTAAATTTATTATTTTTTCCTGAAATTTATTTTGTCTGGTCTGAATTTTATTTATCCGGATGGAGAAGAAAATTACCCGAACACAAAAATACTGGATATGTCAGCTGACAGGCTGGGGATTTTACTCCATGCTCTTTCTGCTGTTTTCTTTTTCTCCTTCAAAGCCATTCCTGTCCAAGTTTATTTATTCTGCCAGCGTCTTTATTCTTCAGGTTGGCCTGACGCATGTTTACCGCAGCATTATTATAAGAAATAAATGGCAGGAACTGTCCATCAAAAAGAATATTGTAAGAACTCTGATCTCATCCATCATTCTTTCTCTTACAATTGAATCAGTGCTAATGCTGCTGCTTGACCTGTTAAAGCTTGCAGATATGAATGACATGAAATTCAACAGGCTTTTCATCTACTATTCCAACCGCAGTTTCGTTAATTTTGCCTGGTCCGTCATATATTTCGCGGTACATTATTTTGAAAGCTACAGCAGCGCACAGCTTGATAAGCTAAAGTACGAAATGCTCCTGAAGGATTTCGAATTAAAAGTGCTTAAATCGCAGATGAACCCCCATTTTATCTTTAATGCACTGAACAGCATAAGCGGCCTGATAAATGAGAATCCCAGAAAAGCGCAGTTTTCACTGTCGCAGCTCTCGAGCCTTTTACGCTATTCTCTGATGGTAAATAAAAAAGAGACCGTCCCTTTGGAAGAGGAAATGCAGATTGTAAACGATTACCTGGAACTTGAATCAATCCGTTATGAAGAAAGGCTCAAGGTTATCCTCGATATAGATCCCTCTTCGCTGAAGATTCCGATACCTCCCATGATGATACAGACACTCTGCGAAAACGGGATAAAGCATGGAATCTCCCGGCTCCCGAACGGGGGTGAGTTATGCGTAAAGTCCTCGATTTCAGGAAATAACCTGGTGGTTGAAATTAAAAACAGCGGTATTATCCAGAATAATGTGGATTCAGAGGAAAATTTCGGACTCAGGAATACAAGACAAAGGCTGTTTCTTTTATACGGTAATAATGCATCCTTTCAACTTAAAAATACTTCCGGCAATACTGTATCTGCTGAATTAGTAATACCAATACGGGATGAATATGAAAAAAGTATTAATAATTGATGATGAAAGACTAGCACGCGTTGAGCTGAAGCGCCTTCTTGCTCCCTACAGCAGAATCACAGTTCTGGGAGAAGCCTCAAACGCCATTGAAGCGGCGGAAAAAATTAAGGCACTGCAGCCCGACCTGATATTCCTTGACATACAAATGCCCGGCAAAAATGGATTCGAACTGCTCAGAGAACTGGATCAGGTACCCGACGTAATTTTTACTACCGCATACGATGATTATGCACTGAAAGCTTTTGAATTTAATGCCCTGGATTATCTTCTTAAACCTGTCCTCCCAAGAAGGCTCGATAATGCCCTGAAAAAGGTATTTGAAAGGAATAACTCAGAAAATGAAACCTCCCAGCAGCAAAGCACGCTGAATCAGCAGGATCAGATTTTCGTTAAAGATGGCGACAGGTGCTGGTTTGTTAAACTTTCGGAAATAAAATATTTTGAGTCAGAAGGCAATTACGTAAGAATCCATTTTGACAATTTTAAGCCGCTTATCCTGAAGTCCCTGAATTCCATAGAGGAAAGGCTGGATCCTAAAACGTTTTTCAGAGGCAGCAGAAGTAATATAATTAACCTTAAATGGATAGACAGCATAGAGTCTTCAGTATCGGGTGGATTAGTTGCAAAGCTGAAAAGCGGCGAAAGAATTGAAATTTCCAGGCGCCAGTCTCTTAAATTCAAGGAAATGCTCAGCCTCTAGGAGTAATTTCAGGTAAAACAGGCGATTGATAGAAGTTTTCTCTGTTCAGGCCTAAACTTTCCGGAAAAATTTACGATAATGTGAGTAGGGGAGGTGTAAACAAAATGAGCATTATGATAAATAGTACAAATCTTAATACTGGTTATACTCCTGATCCCGCTATAAGTAGTTACACTGAAAATAACGGTAAATCGGGCGAGGGAAAAACTGTAAGTGGGTTATCACAGCAGAGTCCTGAAGACTCCGTCAACATTTCAGATGACGCACGCGCAATAAAGGAAAAAAAACAGGTCGAAGAACTTCAAAAAGTAGACCGGGAAGTCCAGATGCACGAAGCAGCTCATCAGGCCGCAGCCGGCGAATTCTTTCGCGGCAAGTCCTTTTCCTACAGAGTCGGACCAGATGGTATACGATATGCCGTTTCAGGTGACGTACAGGTTGACACATCAATTATACCAAGTGATCCCAAAGCCACAATCAGAAAAATGGAACGCATCCGCAGGGCAGCATTAGCTCCGGGTGACCCATCAGCCCAGGACGTAGCCGTAGCAGCTTCTGCCAGCAAGGCTATTGCAGCAGCTCAGGATGAGATAAACAAAAAGCCGATCTTAAATGCTGATGGACAGAAGAAGATTCCACTTCCATTTGAAAATCCGGGACTGCAATCCTCTGAAAGTGATACTTCAAAGGAAAAAAATCTTCCGGTAACTACACACATGCAGATATCCATGCTGTTTAACAATGCCGGACAACTGATGTCGCCAAAGAACAATAAGATAGATATTTCGCTTTAACAACTCAGAATATAGTCCTGGCACTGCTTTAAATTCCGGGATATTACTCCCCTGTGGGCGTATTGTCCAGAGTTTTCATTCTTTTACCGAGTGTAGTTATTCTAACTTTGGATTTCATCTCCCGGATACTATCAACTTGTGTTCTGCATATTTCCAGTGAAGAGGCATTTAAGGCACCCAGACTCACGGCCGTTGATAGTGTATCTTCAAAAGTAAGTGAATTGTGCAGCCCATATGCAATGCCAGCAGTAAATGCGTCTCCGCTTCCGGTTGCATCCATCTCCCTGATCTCAGGAACACCGGCCTTATAGATAAAATCAAAATTTGAAGCATAAACCGGGTTCATACCATCGGTCAGATATGCCTGCTTTACTCCGCTATCGTAAAGATAACCCAGATAGGACATAATCTCCTGTTCACTCTCAAGCGATATGTTTAGCGACTTTGCCGTTTCTGTCATGTTATTATGAATTATGGTGGGAGCTTTCCTGATGCATTCCGTTAAATGACTTCCGTAAGTGTCACAAATAGATATTTTGTCAAATTCATGCGCTGTTTCGATGCCGTAGGGAAAAATATCATCGGCCAGATTTGAGGGTGAACTGCCTGAAAAAACTACAATTTCACAGTTCTCTATCATTTTCCTCAGTTTTAACTTCAGCTCATTGGCTTCAGCCTGGGATATTTCTGAATTCAGCCCGAAAAATGTGCTTAACCTGCCCTGATTCTCTTCATACACAAGAGTAGCATGACGGGTTTCATTTTTTGTAGAAATCGCCGTAAAGTTTAATTGTTCATTACCCAGCAGATTCCTCAGAATTTTTCCATTGTTCCCCCCCAGAAAGGTAAGGGCCAGAGTATTTACATCCAGACAGGACAGCTGCCTGCTGACATTTATACCTTTGCCCCCGGCACTGAAATATTCATTTGCGGCCCTGTGTTCTGTACCAGGCCGTAATTCATTGATAACCAGTCTGCGTTCAAGCAGTGGATTTATTGTAACTGTTAAAATCATATTAAATAATTGTAAGAGTGAAAGGATATCGGAATTATGCGGAATGACTTTGCCCTACGGCGCGGGTCATTCCGCCAATCTCATTTTGGATTATTGCCTGTATTTCCACCAGCTCCCATATACCGGATTGAGCAGCCGGTAATCTCCAAAGCCGGTCTGATCTACAAATACAAAACGTTTATTTATATCATAATAGTCCCAGATCTCGTATGGCTTGGAATCATATTCAAAAGGATAGCGCTCAATGCTGCTGGGAGGACCAAGTGTTATAAACACCATCCCCATATCTGTGCGCCAGCCTTCCATATAATTCTTGAAATGCTCATTTGCATAGGCTATTCTTCTGTAATATTCCTCGAACACCTCGTTTTCTTCGGTAGATGGAGAAGGGTCCTTCGCCTTCCAGAATGCCATGAACTGTTTCTGCTTCTCTTCTTTTGAAGGAACATCCTTTATTTTTTTCATTTCAGATTCAGTGGCAATATATACCATCTGATCTACAGCCTTATCCAGATCCGAAACTGCAGAAGGCATTCCTATCCACCTGGAAATAAATTTCTTCTGTGCATCTGCCGAGGCATCACTATTCTGATCTTTAATGTGCAGCGTAAGATTATACTGACCGAAGCTTAACTCTGCATTAGTGAGGGAATAATTCACCTGGTTTATTCCTTTTACGGCTTCCTTCGTGTCCTTTTTATCGTATACAGACTTTTCATCCTTCTTTTCATTAACCTCATTTATGACATAATCCATATCCAGTTTTCTTGAAGTATCGGAATATACTTCATAATACAGCATTAAGCCTTCTTTTCTGGATGCCACATTTCTCGAAATGTTGGGGATCATCTTTTTGCTCCCCTCTACCTCCATGATCTTTGAAATGAGCAAAATATCGCTTACAGCAAGCGGAGTTTCCAGGTTTCGCACGGTAAACATACTTTCCTGCGTTGAACTTTTCTTTGAATCCTTATTTTCCATTTCAATGCGCAGGAAATAATTAGCCGGAGCAAGGTCAAATGACTTCACGCTTAAATTAAAATTATCCTTCGAGGTAGTGGCATCAAAATTATCTGCACTAATGGTCTCACTCCATGATTTTTCAGTAATCAGTTTATCTTTGGATTCATCAAAAATCGAAATTGTCAGCGTGTAACTGGCACTGAAGCCGTTGCCCGACTTGATAAACTGTGCCCCGAAATAGGGAACCTCCAGATATACATCCATACGGGTTTTACCCTGCTGTGAGCCTTTATAATTATAGGCATCAAAAAAGAAGACCGGTGACCCCTCCCGTGATCCCTGCCTTTTTGAATTCTCAACCTGTGCGGATAACGGTAAGAGCAGAGCAAGCAGAAATAAAAAAACCGTTTTCATTTTTATCCTCAATTTTTATTCAATATTGCCAAATAAATCATATTCATTAGCGTCATAAACTCTTACATCATAAAATCTGCCGGTCATCAGCTTTTCCTTTGCAGGAATAAGTACCTCCCCATCAACTTCAGGAGCATCTTTCATGGACCGGGCTACATAATAACCATCTTTTCTGCTGCCTTCAAAACCATCAATAACTACGCGCAACTTCTGGCCGATCAGTTTCTTATTTTTTTCAAAAGAAATATTCTTCTGAATTTCCATCAGGATGGATTTCCGCTCCTCTTTGACCTGTTCCGGAACAGGATCGCCCAGAATAAATCCGGAAGTATTTTCCTCGACTGAATAGGTAAAAACTCCAATTCTGTCGAATTGATACTCGCTGATGAATTCACAGAGTTCATTAAATTCTTTATCTGTTTCAGCCGGATAGCCGACAATGAACGTAGTTCTTAGTGTGATATCAGGAATTCTTTCCCGGATCTGAGTTAATATTTCTCTGGTCCTTCTTGATGTAATTCCACGCCGCATCGATTTTAACACGTTGTCGGAAATATGCTGCAGCGGCATATCAATATATTTGCATAATTTCGGATTATCCGCCAGAACATCAATGAGATCTTTCGGAAAATGTGAAGGATATGCATAAAGCAATCTTATCCATTCGATCTCCCTGATCTCACTTATCCGGCTTAGTAATTCTGCTATGTTTCTCCTGCCATAAATATCTATACCGTAATCTGTGGTATCCTGTCCAATAATTACAAGTTCTTTGACATTCTTTTTGGCCAGGGCTTCAGCTTCGCTGACCAGTTCTTCTATGGTCTTCGATTTATGCTTCCCTCTTATGAGAGGGATTGCACAAAAGGAACAGGGATTATTGCATCCCTCGGATATTTTAAGATATGCCAGATGCCCTGGTGTGGTTACAACCCTTTCACCCAACAGGTCGTATTTAAGTTCTCCCCCGAGCTCTTTAAGTATTCCGCCATAATCCTCGGTTCCGAAATAAACGTCAACTTCGGGTATTTCATTTATAAGGTCACTTTTGTAACGCTCGGAAAGACATCCCGAAACGATGACTTTTTTAATCTTCCCGCTTTTTTTGAGTTCAACAGCGTTAAGAATAGTATTAATAGATTCTTCCTTGGCTGCTTCAATAAAACCGCACGTATTTATAATTACTACTTCAGCCTTATTCGGGTCGTTAATCAGTTCACAATCGTTAATAATAAGTTGATTCATCAGCCTTTCAGAATCAACAACATTTTTAGAACATCCTAAAGTAATTACACCAACTTTTTGTTTTTTCTTCATCAGGTCTTCTTTCTAAATCTACAGGTATGCTGCACCAACCCATAATAGTTAAACATTTTTAATATTTCTAAAGTTTATTTCAAACGCCTATTTCATAAAAAAATACAGATAAATATAGACAACCGGGGAGGCCAGTAAAAGGGAATCAAAACGGTCAAATATTCCGCCATGACCCGGGATCAGATTCGAGGAATCTTTTACTGAAGCATCCCTCTTGAGGAGTGATTCCGTCAAATCTCCAACCTGTCCAATGATTCCGACGAGAACCCCTATGACTATTGCATCACCAGGTGTTATAAAATCAAGTACAATGATTTTCAATATTACCATTGCTATAACTGAAAAAACGAAACCGGCAATGGCTCCCTCCCAGCTCTTTTTAGGACTTACGCGGGGGAACATTTTGTGTTTTCCAAAAGCTGATCCCAGAAAGAATGCCCCCGAATCGCATACCCATATCGTTATGAGTATTGAGATTATTAACAATCCGCCGTTCACATAATTATCCCTGAAAAATTCCCTGATTTCGATTATGGAGCCCGCAAACAGGCCTATGTAAAATATCCCGATCAGAGTAGATCCAAGATTCAGAATTGCCGATTCCCTGTTCCTGAATAATTCATATATAAGGAGTAAAGCGACAATGAGATAAACCAATACCTGAAAATCAACATACCGGAAGTAGGCATTGGTTATGACTGTAAGAACAATTAATAATCCCGGCACCCTGGCCACGTAGGAATTTTTATTTTTTGCCATTCCGCTGAATTCATAAAAGGCAATCAGCCCGATTACGGTAACAAATGCCAGAAAGAATAATCCGCCGAAGTAACATGCCAGAAGAATCAGCGGTATGGTAACAACGGAAACGAGCGTTCGGGTTGCAGTATTTCCAAGCGACATAAGAGTTATAAGCTTCCTTCATTTTCGTCTTTATTTGAATTTATATCCTGAATTATTTGCAGCGCGGTCTCGGTGTCTTTTTTTCTTACTACCAGCTTTATTACTGCCAGGTCACCAACGGCCGGAAAATTTCTGTCCTTTTTGGGAATTATTAATGCTTCTATACCTGCACCCTCAAGATTTGCTTTCAGCATTTCAGCCTCGTATTCTTCGCTGCAGGTATAAACAACATCCCAATCCTCCGGATTGATCATATGTTCATTGAATTCCTGCTGGTCAACCAGCTGAATACCGCAGTCAGGACATACAGTCATTCCCTCTTTATATTCATATTCACAATTGGGGCATATCGGCATATTTCCTCCTTTAATTAGATTTCTTATAAAATATCCTGTTAATCAAAAATATAAGCACTGAAAAAGCCGCCAGCAAAGCCATAAAAATAATTACGGAAAGCCTCAGATCTGCTGTTGATATGGATTTTGGAACGGTTATATCATCTGAGCCATATAAAAAGAACATGATTACAGCAATGAAATTATTAAGAAAATGCAAAATAATGGGTACCAGAATCGAATTGCTCATATAAGCAGCAAATCCGAAATATAATCCCAGGGCAGCCAAAGGAATGATCTGATACGGATGAAAGTGGTACAATCCGAATATCACTGCAGTTATCAGCGCACCTAAAAATGACTTATACCTCAATTCAAAACTTTTTTGCACGTATCCCCTGAAAAAAACCTCCTCACATACTGCCGGAATAACAGCCACAACAATCACAATAAATACGGACTCAATAATAGAATGTGATGTCAATAATGAATTATAAGAATCTTCTACCATCTTATCTACTTTGTCAAGATAGGATTTTGCAGAATTAATTACCGGGAAAAGACCCGCGAGTTTAATCAAAACCACATTTTGTATGTACATGTAACTCTGCAGAAGAGTATTAAGAAACAATAGTCCAATGGAGAAAATGCCAATTTCCCATGGACTGGCTGATTTAACACGGATATGACGGGTTACGTCAGTATAAATCAGCCTGGTAAATATCAAGGCCGGCAGAAGGATAAATAGTATCTGTCCTGCCGAAGTCATGAGTCTCACGGCAGTTATATCAGCATTCTTCATGTCAAAGCCAAAAATGACCAGAGTAAGAAGGCTTCCTCCAACCTGGTACAATATGAACACCACCAACAGTCCCAGAAATGCGGCACTTACGGGTGACATCCTGGGCCTGCTCTCCGGGTCCGGCTGATAATTTTGTTCCTCATCCCGGGGATCATTTTCGCCGGGATTGTAATTTTCGTTTTGCATCGTAATTGTCAAAATAAAAAAATAGGGAAATATTTCCTAAAAATATCTCCCTGAAATGAATTTTTTAACTCCCAGGTTCAGCTTTAATACATGGCCAGCCGGTTATCTTCTAGAAGTTATCCTTCCGGCCAGTCCATCATATCCGGTTAATTCGGCATCAATTGAGCCGACTATCACTTTTGTCTTTACTTTTACAGGAATCTTCAGGTTATCATCTGAAAGCCAAACCAGTATATTCCCTTCACTCTTAAACAGTCCCCCCTCCTGAACCAGAGGTTCAACAATAAAACAGTCAAATGTGCCGGCTGAAACGTTAATTCTTTCCTTGCCATGATATACAACGTCCAGAGGATAAACCTTGTCGTTATAAAAATTTTCGAGGTGTATTCTGTCGCCTGATCTCATCTTTGCATAGTTATAGGTTCTTGCCAGATAAAAGGCAGATACGATATCATTTACATACCGTGGAATATCATATTCACCCTGGCTGGTCTTGGCTTTACCGGCACGGTGGTCAAAAAATGCGGAGAAGTCCCTGGAATATCCGCCCTCTCTGATGTGTTGTTCAAACCTCCATGGGAAAAGTCCCTGTGAATCCAGATATGTCTCATATCTGTCCCGAACCTTGTAAAACCAGTCAAAGCTGGGTACTGAGGCGACCTGGAAAGTTATCTGATATACATCACGTCCCGAAATCTTTTTCATTCTCGGGACTTCCATTGTAGCAACGCCCGCCTTTACAAAGCCATATTTTACGTCAAACGTCAGCTTTTCGCCCACCTTAAACGCACTATTTTCAATTTTGCGAAAATCTCCGTTATTCTTATTATTATTGCCGGGATTCTTATTATTCTGTGAGTTTACCTCTGCAATCATTAAAATTACGATCAGCAAAGAGAAAACCAATATTTTAGTTCTAATCATTTACTTCTCCGTTATCTCTCTTTTCAACACACTTTTTATATTTTCAAACACTTCATTTGAGTCGATGCTATCCATACACCTCAATTTTTCACATTGTTCCCTCGTACAATTATCACAGTTAATCCTGGGTGTAAAAATCAATTGCCGGTCATTGAATGGGCCCCATCTCTGAGGCGAACAGGCCGTAATTTTTGGATAAAAACCAATTACAAATTTTTTCAATGCAGCCGCCAGATGAATGGGACCCGTTGAGTTTGCGACAAGGACATCAGACCTCCCGATCAGGGCAATCAATTCTTCCAGGTTCAGGCACCCTGCAAGGTTAAGTACCGACTCATTAACCACGAGCTCATCACATATGGCCTTTTCGGCCTCAGAACCAGTAATGATTATGTTACACTCCAATTCCTGTGCCATCATTTTAATCAATTCCCGGAACCTGTATAAAGGCCAGTCAACAGCACTTCCGCCACTGCCGGGGTGAAAAATCACAACCGGATATAATAAATTAATATGGTTTTCTGACAATAACTGTTCAATTTTTTGTCCAGTCTTCCCATTAATCCTGATCCCGAAATCAATCGTTCGCCTGTCAGCCGTTTCCTTAATATTGAAATACTGCAACAGGTTAATATTATATTCCAGTTCATGGCGCTCAGCATACTTCCTGTGCTCATAGATCTTATGAGTAAACAGAAAAGAATACCATCGGTAGCCTGTTCCGATGCGGTACCTGATTCCGGAAAGAAACATAATAAGGGCAATCCTGAAGGTAGGATAGACAATCAGACAGGTATCGTATTTATGTTTCTTCAGCTGTCTGATATTATCCAGCACGGAGGTTTTATTCTTATTTTCCTTCAGCACAATAACTTCATCGATGCCCGAATTGCCGGAAACAACGCTTTTTGTATATTGCCTGACCATGAAGGAAACGGCAGTTTCAGGGTAGTACTTTTTAACAATACCCGCAAGCGGAAGGGAAAGTACCACGTCACCTATTCTGTCAGTGCGTACGATCAAAAGATTTTTTGGTTCGATCATTATTTTTTTGAAACAAAAGGATTATCTTTAATATAGAAGCGCCAGGGCAGATCCACAGATTTGGTGATACCAATTCTCGTCGTGATCACAATATCCTTTTCAGCAACCGGCTGCTGGTCAAGAAGGAAGATCCTGTCCTCTAACAGATCCGTCCCGTTGTGCTCCCTTGAAATACCAAACGCCTGGCATATCTTTCCCGGACCGCTGGTTAAATTATAATATTCTTTTTTACTTAAAGTTTCTTTCTTATAACGGTTAAGTGCCATATCCGTAATGCCTTTAAGGGGCTCTATACCTCTTAACAGTACCGCTTTACCCTCAGCTTCATTTCCTGTAACAATATTACAACAGAAATACATTCCATACGTAAAGTAAACGTACAGATATCCGCCTTCACTGAACATTATTTCATTACGGGCAGTTCTGCCGATAAACGTGTGGGCCGCTTCATCAATGTTTCCATCATATGCCTCGACTTCCACAATCCGGCCTGTAAAAAGGCATTTTTCATCTTTTTTCACGAATATTTTGCCCAAAAGATTTCTGGCAACTGAAAGCAGATTGCCTGTATAAAACTCTTTAGGCAGTTTATTTTCCAACATATCCATTAATACTCTGGCAATCAGCCGCAAAGGAATGGAACGGCAATTAGTACGTTCAAAATCATACCTTCCGGGCTCTTAATCGTAAGAAAACTGATTTAAATAGAAAAGATACACTAAAATCAGGCGTGAATCCAGACGAAAAATAATAACAGTTTAGCAGGCACGGTGCTTAAACTACCAGGCTTCGTCATCAAGCTGACTTTCGATTTCATTGATCTTAATTTGGTAGGCAGCTGCTTTTTCAGGCGATTTAAGCAGCAATTGCTTGTATACTGCCAGAGCTTCCCGGAATTTTCCCTGGGAAATATAGATTTTAGCCAGAGTTTCAGAAGCCATGCCTGTATTCTCAGGCACACTCTGATCCTTTGATTCACTGCCGGGATGTTCTTCTTTGTCAGATTCACTTACCGATATTTTGACTGATGAGATTTCCTTAGCCAGATCATCCAGCCTTTCTTCAATTGAACCGCCAGGGGTATCTTCATCCTGCTTATAAAAAGTCTCTTCAGGCAAGTTTTTAATTTCGTCCTGTTTGCTTTCAGGCTCAGGTCCGGCTATTTCAACAATTTTCCCTTCTTCCATGAGAAAATTATCCGGGAAAAAAGCAACCCTGCGGCTTTCAGTTATATGGGAATGTTTTTTCCTCTTCTTTTCAAGTTCACTTATGTAGAAGTTTAGCGATTCTCTGGAGTGGATCAACTGGCAGCCCTTTTGAAAGGCATCTTCGGCCTGGTCGAAATTGCCCAGCAACATCTGAGCTTTCCCTAGCAGGATATAAGCCGTAGGATAATCAGGATAGTTTAGCAGTCCGCCGTTAAGAATCTTAACGGCGTCCAAAAGGTTGTTTTTTTCAATTTCAAGACCGGCTGCGCGCACAAACAGAGGAGATTTCCGGTTGTATTCAAAAACGAGCGCCAGTTTTTCTGCAAATATGTCTTTGGTCGATTTGGGCAAACTATTACCTTATTTTTTAATATATGCGCTTTTCAGCGACATTGAAGCTACAAAGGCAAACCCCAGGAAAAACATCAGGTGAAACGGAAGAGCAGCAATTTCCATGAAGTATATGGAAGCTATAACGCCTACCAGGCAATATGCTGCAAGCAGAAGCTCAATGTATACTGTTGAACCCAGCTTCTTTCTGGAGCTGTAATTAGCCTTTGGCGCTTCTCCGCCTTCTTCCCCAAGCTTCACCTTGGGAGTACGCACGAATTCACTTTTCCTGTTTAACAGACCTTCCATTACAGCCCGCGAGTTGTTTACAGCAAACCCCATGCTTCCGGCCATAAACAGCGGGAACAAGGCGATCTTCTTTCTCCAGTCCGTATGAACGTCTTTCTGTGAATAGAGATAAAACAGGAAAGAACTAAAGAATGCAAGAATAAAAATAGACATCATATTGAATATTGTGTCGTGCGGTCCGCTGTTTTTAATAAAAACAAGCGGTACGTTAAGAATACCTGCCAGAAGAATGAACGGGAAGGCAAGATTGTTGCTCAAATGGAATGTACACTGTAACTTTATTCTCAAAGGGACTTTGGATTTCCAAACCTGTGGTAAAAGCTTCTTGGCAGTTTCAATATGGCCTTTTGTCCACCTGAACTGCTGGGCTTTGAGTGCATTGATTTCATCTGGTAACTCAGCCGGGGTAGTGAAATCTCTGAGGTAAACAAACTTCCAGCCCTTCAGCTGAGCACGGTAGCTTAAATCAAGATCTTCTGCCAGAGTATCGCCCTGCCAGTTACCGGCATCCTCAATACATTCTTTTTTCCAGATACCGCCTGTTCCGTTAAATGTAATGAAAAAGCCCGCTTTATTTCTTACGCTCTGCTCAATTACAAAGTGACCGTCCAGGGCTAATGCCTGAACTTTTGTGAGCAGAGAGAAGTCACTATTTGCATGCCCCCACCTGGTCTGAACCATGCCAATCTTGGGATTATTAAAAAATCTGAGCGTTTTTTGGAGGAAATTCGGGGTCGGCATAAAATCGGCGTCAAAAATGGCTACATAATCGCCCTTTGCAACCTTGAGTCCTTCATAGAGCGCTCCAGCCTTGAAGCCTTCACGGGAACTTCTTCTTATCTGTTTTATGTCATATCCTGCTGCCTGCTTTTCACTTACAAGCCTGGCCACCAGTTCAGTAGTCTCGTCTGTCGAATCATCAAGTACCTGGATCTCCATCAGCTCTCTTGGATAATCAATCGCGCAGACACAATTGATCAGCCTTTCTACCACGTATAATTCGTTATAGAGAGGCAGCTGAATAGTAACTTTCTTATCCTCCCTCAAATCCTTGTTCTCCTGAGGACGGTTTTTACCGTACTTATTGTGATAGTACAGCATTATAAAACCGTGGCTTCCGAATATTAATAAGATTGAAAGAGAAATGAAATAAGAAATCAGTACTACATCGTCCATATATTTATCCCATAAATAATTATTACCAATTTGAGACCGTGCCTATCAAAATATCTTCATTGATTCTGTTGACTGCCGTCTGGATTGCTCCAGTTCTGTTTACAGTAATATTTCCGTCAGTTGAATAATCGCCATAATTTGAGTAATTTTTTTCTGATATGGTCTTCTTTTTAACTAAATCTTTATATAATGCCTTAACATTTATCGTAATTCTTCTGCTCGTGGCAACACCTTCACCCCTGTTGCCCGAAGCAACTACTGCAGGAGCATCACTAAAGGAAGTGATCGTACATTCAAGCAGCGCATCTGCATTTACCTTTTCAGCTATACGAAGAGTATTGTCACTTACAAACTTCTGGATCAGACCACTTGTAAATTGTTCTCTTAAACCGGGTTCCCCGATACCGCTCCTATCCTCAAACGTAGGAATTGCTATAGTTTTCAGATGAGGAGGGACAGAAGCTCCGGTAAAAGAATAAAAACAGCCACTAAAATTACTAACAAACAATAAAACAAACAATAGTGAACCGCATGTGTTCAGCAGCTTAAAGTTAAATACAGTTTTATAAATCATACTCTTGCATTTTCCGGTATAAGGTTCTTTCACTTATTCTTAATAGTTTTGCTGCGTGTTTTTTGTTCCCCTTGGAATAATTAAGCGCATTCCTGATGGCTTCCTTCTCAATAATATCAATAGGAACTACTTCGTCAACAGTAATATCGTTATTATTTTTTTCGTGAATTTCCTGATAATTTTTATACACAACCTGCTTTAGTTCAACCAGGTCTTTTTTAATTTCTATAAGAGCCCTGTAGATCATCTCCCTGTCAACGTCTTCAGGCGAGCGGTGCAGAAAAACCGGCAGGTTCCTGTTTTCTTTTTCACCGGCTGCAGTTTTAATGAGAAAGTAAAATGACTGCACATCCAATATCCCCGAACGGTTAAGCGCAATTGCACTTTCTACTGTATTTTTCAGTTCGCGCACGTTTCCGGTCCACGGGTAATTGACAAGCATTTCCAGGGCTTCATTCGTAATTCTGGGTAAAGGAATGTTGTTTGTTTTGGAATACACTTCAATAAAATGAAATACTAAATCGCTTATGTCTTCCTTACGTTTTCTAAGAGGCGGAATGAACAGGGTCACAGCTTTCAGACGAAAATACAGGTCCTCGCGAAACCTTTTTGCATCGACTTCCTTCTGAAGGTCCTTGTTTGTTGCGGCAAGTATGCGCACGTCGACTTTTGTAACGGTTTCCCCCCCGACTCTCATAAACTCTTTGTTTTCAAGTGCCCGAAGGAGTTTTACCTGTGTCGTCAGGGGCATCTCTGCAATTTCATCTAAAAAAAGAGTACCGCCATCAGCAATTTCAAAATAGCCTTTCCGGTTGTCTACGGCTCCAGTAAAGGCTCCCTTCTTAAAACCGAAGAGTTCACTTTCCAGAAGTCCTTCAGGAATTGCCCCGCAATTTACACTCACCAGCTGCCCGGCTGACCTTTTGCTGTATCCGTGAATAGCCCTGGCAAATACTTCCTTACCAACACCGCTTTCGCCATAGATCAAAACAGATATATCCGATTGTGCAACCTGCATGGTTATGTCAACAAGATCTCTGATCTCCTGCGATTTACCAATGATCCCAAATTCTTTCTGAAATTCACTAATGGTCATCTCTTTCTTTATCTCTTTTTAACCTGATCGTCACTAAAAATTAAAAAAGCTATCATAAATTTAACACTTTTATCTTTAAATATTAAATTTCTTTCAACAATTGTTTAATTACACCAGCTTGTAAGTCATTCCATCACAGGCAATTATAAACCTGCTTCTTGTCTCCTCGTCCATTGTTTCAATCCACGTGGAAATCTGTGACTCATGGCTGTTAATATGAGTCAGTATTACCCTCTCAGGCTGCAGCTTTCTGAACGCATTCCCGATTTCTTCAGGCCCAATGTGTGTAGCCTCGGTTATTATCACATTTGGCCTCATATCACTGAACAAATACAGGTCTTCACTGCCGCCCACATCAGCCGTGTAAAAAACCTTAGTTTCTCCGATATCGAATAAAAAGCTGCATGAAACGAGAGTGGAAATATCCTCTTTTCCAATATTCTCCATATATTTTTCCAGGTGTGTATTTTCTCTTGCAAGAAAACTGAGGCGGGAGGATACAATATGTTTTTTTCCGCTCCGGAATGGCAAGAGCTGAAGCTCAAAACCGGTCCTTTCATTGAATATATAATTATACTCGAGAAATCTTCTAAGTCTTTCCAGCAGGTTTTCGTGCACAAGTATCTGGAGCTTCTCTTTCCTTTTATTCATTTTCATCTGAATTATCAGTGAGGACAATCCGTTCAAATGGTCGGGGTGGAAATGTGATATAAGGATTGAGTTGATCGAGTTAATATCCACACTGCTCTGCCTGAGCGCTCTTGAAATGCTGTCGCCCGCATCCATCAGCAGATTTTGTCCGGGCACCTGAATTAAAAATGAGGAATGATAGCGATCCAGTGATACGCTGCCGGAACCGGTTCCAATAAATTTTATTTCCACAGGTCATTTCCCGATTTATAAAAGTCATAGTATCTTGTTCTCAGCTTCAAATAACACTCATATATTAAAGAAGGGATCCTAAAAAAACAACATTAAAACGACCAGCGGTCTTATTGCTCAATTGGTATCACCCTGCCGTTTAGTTTGTAGCGGGTATTGATAAATGAAAGGGTTTTCTTCGCTTCCTCCTCATTTTCAAATCTGCCGACATTTACCACATTTAATGTACTTCCGGCAATTTCCTTTTCCTTTATTTCAGAGAAGTAGCCTGCTTCCTCCAAATTGTTCTTCAGCTTAACAGCATTGCTTTGTACTAAAAATGCGCCGGCCTGAATTGTATATTTGCCATTGGAAGCATTACTATTTACCGACGTTTTTTGTTCCGGGGTATTTCCGCCGGGATTGGTTTGCGCAGCAGTGTGAACCTCCGGTGAATCTGTTTGCTTTCCGCCTGAGGATGCGACCGGTGCAGATTTTATGTAGGTGGAATTGGGATAATTACTTTTTAATTTTCCCATGTAGTCTCCAGCCTTATTATAATAACCCAGGGCATAATAGTATGAGTATACCCAATAAAGAGATGCATCTGCATACCTGCTGTTTGGATATTTTTCAAATATAAGGGAGTACTTACCAAGTGCCTCTTTACCGTCAGAGGTAACGAGAGCATCCAGAAAAAGAACCGAGGGATCTTTAGGATGCACTTTTTTCAGAGACTGGACCTCCGTCTTTACTTTTTCTATTTCACCTTTTTCAATTTGCTGGAGTTGTGCCGTAATATCAGTTTCCTGGGCCATGACCCCGGATACAGCGAATAATAAAATGTGCAGGATTGAAACAAGTAAAGTACGCACTATTTTCTCTTAATTATTAATAAGTATTAATTATCCCTTTCGCGAAAATAAATTGTATACCAGAACTTTAGGCCGTCAGCGGCAGTTTGTCTTCATTTGACAGGTCATATTCTACTATATCAGCAAACAATGTACCGGAGGTTGCTCCATTGATCCTTACTTTTATATAATTCCCCTCCTTCAGTTTATCCGAATATGGGAATACTGCCACTTTATTTGAATCGGTACGTCCCGACATGAATTTCTCAGACTTTCTGCTGAAGCCTTCAATGAGGACTATTTCTTCCCTTCCAATCAGACTCTGGTTGACTTCATAAGATATCTGCTGCTGAAGATCTATGATCTCTGAAAGCCTTTTGACCTTTGTTTCCTCGGGTACATCATCTTCCATCTTAAAAGCCTTTGTTCCCTCACGCGGTGAGTACTTGAACATATAAGCCCCATCATAACGCACATTCCTCATTACCTCAAGAGTCATCTGGTGATCTTCCAATGTTTCAGTCGGGAAACCCGAAATAATGTCGGTGGAGAAACTCACATTGGGAATTATTTTCTTTGCCTTGCCTATGAGTTCATAGTAATGTTCAATCGTATAAGTTCTGTTCATCATCTCAAGAATTCTGTTGGAACCAGACTGAACGGGCAGATGAATGTAGTTACAGATGTTATTATACTCTGCAATGGTATATAACAGTTTATCCGATAAATCCTGCGGGTGTGAAGTCGTAAAGCGGATCCTCATCCACGGGTCCACTGCCGCACAGGCAGCGAGCAAATCGGCAAAATCGTTATTGTTATCGAGATAGGAATTGACATTCTGTCCCAGAAGTGTGATTTCTTTGAAGCCTCTTTCTGAAAGAGCCTTTACTTCTTCAACAATTGAACTCAGCGCCCTGCTTCTTTCCCTTCCGCGCGTAAAAGGCACGACACAATAGGTACAGAATTTATCGCAGCCTCTCATTACCGATATCCATGCCTGAAGTCCATCTTCCCTGAAGGGAATTATATCGTCATAGGTTTCCGTACGTGATAGTTTGACTCCGATTCCCTTATCACCATTAAAAGCAACATTTATATATTCAGGCAGGCGGCGGTATTCATCGGGTCCGACTACCAGGTCAACAATCTTTTTTTCTTCAACGAGATCTTTTTTCAGCCTTTCGGCCATGCAGCCAAGTATACCCACAACCAATTCCGGCTTTTCTGTCTTGAGCGTCTTAAAATTGCCCAGTCTGCCATATATTCTCTGTTCGGCATTTTCTCTCACGCTGCAGGTATTAAGCAGAATTACACTTGCATCCTCTGCATTCTTTGTGATTTCGTAGCCATTTTTCTTCAGTATGCCCATTACAATTTCAGTATCAGCCAGATTCATCTGACAGCCGTAAGTCTCAATATATATATTATTTTTGCTCATTTTTCTCTTTACATTTTAACGTCAAATATAAAGATTTCATATCTTCTATACAATGAATTTATTGATAGAGCATCAGGTGAGAACATTACAGGGAAGTCATACTGATGTAAAGGCTGGAAACCTACATGTTCGTGAGAAAGTAAAGTATTACATTGAAAATAATAAAAGCAACTATTCCGATAATAGCGAGTATTATTTTACGTCGTTTCTGAGTTTCGCGGAAAATCTCGCCGCCCATCTGGTGTTTATCTTTATTAGAATTTGCAAATCCAAACATTATGCCATCTTCTTATTACATGAATTCGTATCAGTTAGTTTCAAATTTGAATTATCAAGATACCTCTTAATCCTTCATAAAATCAAGACAAAATATCGGTAAAAACTCATATTTATAACAAAAATAATGTTTGGTATGGTTAATTGTGAAATGAGAGGATAGTTTCATGGGTTCTGAAACTATCCTTTAAGTTTTATATTTTACTTTAACAGGACCATCTTCCCTGACCTTAAATTGCCTCCTGCTCTAAGGTGGTAATAATAGGTTCCGCTGGATAACCTGAATTCATCGCTGCGAAGGTTATAGAGGTGAACTCCTGCCGGCAGATCTGTATCCAGGAGAACCGCTATCTCTTTTCCCAGAAGGTTAAACAGACTAAGCCTTACATGGCAGGCTTCAGGCAGCTGAAAGCGGATACTGGTGGAAGGATTAAATGGATTTGGATAATTGGGCATAAGCCTTAGCTGGCAGAGTTCCTGTGTTTGTTTATTTTCACTTACATTCGTTGGGTTTGCAGGGAAAAAGTACTCCAGCATATCATCCAGCGTGGCCCGCCACAATCCCCAGCTATGCCCTTCAGGATATTCCGCCCATTTCAGCTGATATCCCTTATTATTCAGGCTGTCTTTAAAAGGCCGCCAGAATTGATAAAGATCCTCATAGGTTCCCCATACTGAAAACAGTTTTACCAGGGGAGAATGACTTGAACTAATTACAGAAGCCGCCTCATAGCTGTTTGGCCAATAGGCTCCGCTCTGCTGTCCCGTATTGCCGAATACATCCGGGTGATTAAAGGCAATTAATGCCGAAATATTGCCCCCAAATGAATCCCCAAGCACCAGACGCTGAGCAGGATTTTTAGCCGTCCTGTATAATGAATCGATAAAAGGCACGAGCTCGTTTACAAAAAATAATCTGTATTGATTTCTCTTTCCGTAAGCATATTCCTCATTGCGGTTATTGGGCTGTACAAAAACAGCAATAAACGGCCTTATACTATTACTGTCAAGCAGATTATCTATTATATTTACGGCACTTCCCAGTGACATGTATTCAAAGCCATCCTGAAAATAAACAGTTGGATAAACTGCAGATGAGGCCGGGTTATATCCCGGTGGCAGATATATTCTTAATTGATATGTGGCAGCTGCATTGATACTGTAAATATTTCTTTCCTCTATTGTCCCGTGCTTTATTCCTGCCTTATATGCTATCTCCCATGGCTGGATATAACCGGGCATTGCCAGCTCTGAATTAGGTCCGTACCCCCCGCTTATCTGGTGCGGATTCAGAGGATCCAGGATCCAGTTATTTCCTGGCAGAACCAACTTGTAGTCGACCCTGGCATTTGGTTCAAAGTCACGGCTGTAGTAGAAAAAGTCCGTGTTTGAAAGCCTGGTCATCTTATTTGCAGTACCATTCCATCCATTAAAATCACCCGCGACACTTACTTCAGCTGCATAACCGCGATAAATGAAATTGGCCGTATTATTTTCAATAAAAGGAATTCCTTTGCTTTTGGCAGAATTCAGGAAACTGTCAATTACGGCAGTCTGCGCCGAAGGATTGCTGCTGAGTGAGTTTACACGGGAAATAAAGTTATTGAATTGTGTTTGGGCAAACAGGGCAGCCGGACCAAGAAAGAATAATAAAATCATGCATTGTTTCTTCATTATCTTCCTCCGTTAAATAAAAAGGGCGAACCGAGGTCCGCCCTTTATGAATATTATTTTCACTTACTTCAAAAGTGTCATCTTTCTGCTGTCAGTATAGTTATTTGCACGTATTGTGTAAATGTAAATACCACTTGGAAGTCCTGCAGCATTGAAGTTAACCTTATACTTACCAGCTCCCTGCTGTTCATTAACAAGGGTCTGTACCTCGCGGCCGAGCATGTCATAGATCTTCAGAGAAACAAAACTGTTCTCAGAAATCTGATAACTGATCAGAGTGGAGGGATTAAACGGATTCGGGAAGTTCTGATCCAGAGAATAGCTCTTTGGAATGCTGCTGAGAGGTTCTTCAGCAACACCAACCGTAGTATTCTGAACTAATCTGAGGTCATCAAAATATAAACTGCCTGTGTTTGGGCTGCCAGGAGTGTAAGTCAGCTGCAAGCCGTCAAACTTCAGCGATCCCTCAAGTTTTCCATTTCCATAACCTTTCCAGCTGCCGGTTCCATCTTTGGTCATATCCCATGAAACCAGCTTCCAGCCTCTCCAGTTTACGCTGTACCAGGGGCTTACTTCATGTCCGGCAAAGTTATTGCTGTCTGCAACGCAGAAACGGAACTTATTGTTGCTGCCGTCACCGAAAACATAAGTCTGTAAAATATAACTGCTGTTGAATTCCACGTTCTTAGGTGCACCAGTGCTGAGGTCTTCACGGATGAGCCATGAACTGGCATTTGTATCCCAGCCGTAACTAAGCTGCATACTCACAGAGCTTCCGGTAAAACGGTTGAGATAAACTGAATTTGTCTTCAGGCTTACAGAAGCTGGAATAATACCTTCGGGTAAATTCTGAGAAGGATTTGTCCAGTTCGTTGTAAGACCACTTTCAAAATTATCAATCATTGTTACATTAGCAGTTTTATTGCCAGTGGTAAATGAATAGATTATGTCATTCTTAGTACCGTTACTGAACTGATCTTCTAGTCCGGGAGTTATCACTATGCTATAAGTCTCGTTAGGCAGGAGCTGAACCGGGAAATAGCTGAAAACAGCCTTGTCTGTGAGTGTATAATATTTCATAACACCACCGACAGTAGTCTGATCCGACGTCTTAACCAGTTTGATTCTTCCGCTTATTGTTGCGCTATTTAATAGCTCATCAAAACCGAGGTTGATGACCGGATTCAATTCAACATCTGTAGAATTTGCTGCCGGATAAACTGTTTCCACTGCAGGCGCTGAGATGTCCTGTTTCCTGGTCTTAAAATTATAGGTATAGCTGTCACCTGATACACTGTCCTTATTACCGTCAAACAAAAGCCCATGCTTTTCCTTTGCGGTGCCAGCAATCGTAAGGGTGAAATTTGTATTGAATGTCAGACTTGCAGAGCTGAGTGTAAGATGCTTATCACCGTTGGACCACGCATAGGAGTATGGAACAGCAGGAGAAATGGTGAAAGCCGCTCTTACAGAAGCCGTATCCATGGAACGGGAGAAGTCAATTGTAATATCCTGTTTCCCCGGATAGAGTGAATCACCAGGAGCCGGTGAAATAGCAGTTATTGTTGGGAATGAAGCCATGATGAGGTCCTTATCTGCAAATGTATTCTGGCTGGCAGCAACAACAACTGTTGATGAATCAGAGAAATAACCGGGGACTTCATATTTTAATTTGTAGGTGCCTGGCATCAGGCTGTCAAACATAAAGAAACCATTATTCAAATTGTCACCGTTATACACCCTATTGCCGGGCTGAAGAGTAACCTTGATGTTATTTATCGGTTTTTTCTTATCGGCAGCTGTTATTGTGGTATAAGTAACAGTCTGATCCGGATCAGTAACAATACCGGCAACAATACCGTGTGTAAGAGGTGCTTTTCCAAAGAACTTTAAGAATGCCTTGGTCATAGCCCAGGCCTCATGCTTTAAATATGCCTGGTTCTTCAGTCTGTAGGATTCAGGAATATAGTCATGGAATGAACTTTCAGAAAGTGTTCCTGGCATGTTAAGGCCCTTGAATACGCCTAAGTATGCCTTTCCCGTACCATAGAAATCAAAATCACCGAACAGGTCACATCTGGTAGTGCGGTGAGCAGCGTAAATTTCAGGTCCAATGTAATTAGCCATTACTCTTGAATCAGCATAAGTAGGAGCATAAGTGGTACCCTGGTACAGCATCAATGTATAATTAGCCCTTGAAGAAGTACCAGTGGCATTACTGTGAATAGAATGCATGTGCACCACATTATTGCTGTTGGCAATTGCAACGATCTGTGATAAAGGTAAATCATCAGCATCATCATTTGCAGTTCTTGTCATAATTACCGTAGCACCCAGACTCTGTAGGATGTCGCGGAGATACAAACCCCTGTATATGTTTCCTTCAGATTCCCAATAGCCTGTTTCAGGAATAAACCTGTCGTTTGCCGGATCATGTCCGCCATGACCAGGGTTAACACAAACTTTGATACCGGTCAGATCCTGTGCAAATGAAACGGTAGCAGTAAGTACAATTATAAGGAAAAGTAAAACTCTTTTTTGCATATGGCTTTCCTCGATTAGTCAATTCTTAATTTCATTAAATAAATGTTACCTTCGTCACTATGAAATACTATGCCGTTGCCGTCATTTGTCCATTCAGGATGCATTTCATAAAGATCATTTGTACTTGTGAGTTGATACTTCCGGGCACCATCAGCAGAAACGGCGTAAATATCAGAGCCCGTGACGTTCAGACCATTATCTTTGTCTACCATATAGGTTATCCATTTTCCATCCGGTGACCATTTGGGAGCATTGGCATAACCTAGTTTTAACAACACTTTTCCCTGCAGATCAGATACATAAGTACCTTTTCCGGCTAAAGTAAACAGCAGTTTTGTGCCATCAGGAGAAATTGAAGGCCATATATAATTTCCCGTACCAAGCGGAGCCAAAACTTTTTTAGATCCATTGGAATACAATACTATCTTCTGATCTTCAATATAAACAACAGCATCGGAGACTGTCTGTGTTTTGGCAGTTTTCTTCAGTGAAGTTCCATCATTCTTTAAGACAACCCTGCTGTTTGCCGTATAAGCAATTTTATTGCTGGCCAGAACTTTAGGAGTCGACAGCTCGCGCCCGGTTTCCAGAGTCTGCTTTTGTGAAGTTTGTATGTTTTTCTGAAATAATGTTTGTGATGCCCTCATTCCGCTCTTGCTGAAGTTGTTCACCCGATAAATCACCGACTTGCTGTCATTTGAAAAGGCATACTCATACCCGGCACCCTGTTCACTGGTAAAGGATACAATCTTTTTTGACGCCAGATCATAATACCAAAGTCCGTTATAATTTGACGTAGTAAAGAATATCTTTGAACCGTCAGGAGTTGCTTTGGGGAAATAAAATTCCCCCTGGCTTTTATCAGTTATCCTGACTGTCTCGACAACTGATAACTTCTGCGCGAAGGCAACAGAAGAAATTAAGGCGAAGGAAATAAAAAAGTAACAAAATCTTTTCATTTTAGTCTCCTAATAGAGTTTACATTGTACTCTGTTATTATTACCAGAGTTATGATGTTGCGTAATTACCTAAATAGGGAAGGGAATTTAATCTGTTGAATCAAAACCTGAGACATTCTCTCCGGTTCTTTTGCATAGGTACAAATCCTCCCACAAAATCAGATTTTTCCTATTAACACATTAATAAGATTTGCGCATCTAAAAATAAAAAATTTTTGGTAAATAAAAAGCTTCAAGTACAAAGGTTTCCACGGTGTAAAGTATTATATAAGAAGATTTTACTAAGGCATTAGATAATATAGACTTAACCAGCGGCCACATTATTTATTATTTGAAATATTGATTGACTTGAAGCAATTATTTTATTAAAATTGTAAGCAAAAAATATTAAAGTTAAAAGATATTAGGTATTTTGAAAACCAGCTACGGATTATTTGTGACGCCGGTTTACTTTTGAATATATTATAGATAGGAATAATGGACGAATTATTATCCACAGATTTACAGGAAGAGCTGGAAAATCTGAGGCAAAAAAACATTTCATTACAAGAAGAGCTTGACGCAGCAAAAAAAATGCTGGATAACGATAAGCTCCTTGCTCATACTCTCGAAAGCATACGTGAATGCGTAAGCATTACTGATATGCACGACACTTTAATCTATGTAAACGATGCTTTCCTCAAATGCTACGGCTTCAGCCGGGAGGAGATCATCGGCAGGAACATTTCCCTTGTAAGATCAGACATTAATCCTCCCCAGGTTGTCAGACAGATCCTGCCGGCAACCCTAAGCGGCGGCTGGGAGGGAGAGATATATAACAGGAAAAAAGATGGAACGGATTTTCTGATCTCTTTAAGGACCTCAATTGTAAGGGATGAAAACGGTACTCCCATAGCCTTAGTCGGGGCCTCAATAGATATTACAGATAAAAAGAAGGCCGAGGAAACCCTCAGAAGATCGGAAGAGAATTACCGCACCTTGTTCGAGGAAATTAAAGACATAGTATACATCAGTACTCCGGATGGGAAATTTCTGGAGCTGAATCCTGCAGGTATGGAACTCTTCGGGTTTACCTCAAAGGATGAACTGCTTGATATTGACATAGCCGGCAGCCTTTATGCAAATCCGGAAGAACGCAGGAAATTCATGGAACAGCTGGCCAGGGATGGATTCGTAAAGAATTATGAGATATCTGTAGTTACAAAGGATAAACGGGAACTCATACTGCTGGAGACTTCAACAGCAGTCAGGGACAGCAGAGGTAATATTATTGCCTACAGGGGAATTTTAAGGGATATTACCTTCATAAAACACGCTGAGGCCCAGCTGACCGAATACGTCGAAGAGCTCCAGAGAAATAAACTGGAACTTGAGAACAGTTCATATGAACTGGAACTGCTCAATTCCCAGCTCTCAGAATCCGAAAGGGAACTCAGGAACCTTAATGCCTCAAAGGATAAATTCTTTTCTATTATTGCTCATGACCTGCGCAGCCCGTTTACCTCTTTGATAGGATTGTCGGGCATTATGGTAAATGATTGTGATACTCTCAATAACGAAGAAATCAGATCCTTTGCCACAGGAATAAACAAATCCGCCAAAAATGTCTTTAATCTGCTTGAAAATCTCCTGCAATGGTCCAGAATCCAGACAGGCGGGATGGAATTTCATCCCATAAAAGTGGATCTGTACGAAGTAGTTGAACAAGCAAGCAGCCTTCTGCTGGGGAATGCAGTTAAAAAGAATATTGAACTTTTAAGCGAGATACAGCTTGGGAGTTTTATATATGCCGATAAGAATATGATCAGTTCCGTTGTTCAGAACCTGACTTCCAATGCAGTAAAATTTACAAACAGCGGCGGAACTATTAAGATTTCGGCCATTGAGCTGGAAAGTACCTATGAGATCTCCATTTCCGACAGCGGTATTGGAATAAACGAGAAAGATATACAAAAACTTTTCAGAATAGATGTTCATCATACTACGGTTGGGACAGGAAATGAGAAGGGTACTGGACTCGGTCTTGTTCTCTGTAAAGAGCTTATAGAAAAAAACAATGGAACGATTAGTGTCGAAAGCCAGCCGGGCAAAGGCTCCATTTTCCGTTTTACGCTCCCGAAGTTTATTGGTTAAAAAAAGAGGGCGAACCAGGGTTCGCCCTCTTTTTTTTTAGGACTTAAGTTTAGCATCCAGAACTATTTCAGTTCCTGTAAGTGCTCTTGAAACAGGACAGTTCTTTTTCGCATCCTGTGCATATTTCTGAAAAGTTTCGTTATCGATGCCTGGAATCTCAGCTTCAGTTAACATTTCTATTTTTGTAATGGTAAAACCCTCCCCTATCTTCTGAATGTAAACCTTATCTTCTGTCTTAACAGACTTGGGATTAAAGCCGGCATTACCAAGTGCAGCGGAAAGTGCCATTGAAAAACATCCTGCATGTGCAGCCCCAATAAGCTCTTCCGGATTCGTACCGGTGACACCTTCTTCAAAACGGGATGTGAACGAGTATTGTGCGTCCAATGCTCCTGATTCCGTTTTAACTTTGCCCTTTCCATCTTTAAGTGTACCATTCCATTCAGCGTTTGCTTTACGAATAGGCATAGATATTCCTCCATATAATAAATATTAAAAAATTGTTCGGTCAGCTCAGGCACCTTTTCTGGCGCCCACGGCTACCATAATAATTCCGGCAACAACTGCCACTCCGGAGGCTATTGGCGCAATAGGAATTGTTTCTTTTTTCTCTGTCTGGATTTCCACAGGACCCAGGTCGGCTACCTTGTTCTTTTTTGTAAAGCTGATACCACCGAATATGAACCCCGCAATGCCAAGCAGGATCAGAACTATTCCGAATATTGTTAAGCCTTTCATTTTTTCCCTCCCATGGCAGATACCATTAAACTGATGGTAATTATGAAGCACGTAAAAGAGTTAAACTCCGCACAGATTCCCATGCCGGAATATTCTATATCATACGACTAATTTATTTTATTATCAATAAAAAATTTTTGCGGAGTTTTTGAGGGCCGGGGAAATGCGGCTGAGAGACCAGTGGTTAAATAAGAATTTTATCGGATCAGAGTATTTTTTCAAGTATCTCATCACACAGGGCGTAGCCCTTATCGGTAAGATAAACATGATTATTCTCGAAAAATAACAGGCCCCGTTTCTGGAAAGATTTCAGCATACTATATCTGCCGTTGATCCATTCATCCCCGAAGCGGTCCTTCAGTGACTGAATATTAAGCCCGTTACTTCTAAGGGCCAACATTACATATTCGGTCAGCATCTGTTCATTGGTCAGATCCTCAAAGCTTGCAACAGCATTGCCGTTTTTACAGATTTCGCTTATGAAGCGGCTTATGTTTGAAAAATTCCACCAGCGTCTGCCGTTAACAAAAGAGTGCGCAGAAGTGCCAAAGGACAGATAATCCATGTATTGCCAGTAGGCTTTATTATGACGGCATTCGAAACCCTCTTTGGCATAATTGGACACTTCATACTGATGAAAATCGTGGGATCTCATGAAATCTATTGTCAGCTGGTAAATTTCAGCATCATAATCCGAATCCTGAAGTTTTACCCTGCCATCGAGAACCATTTTATTAAGAATGGTACCCTTTTCAAGTATGAGGCTGTATGCAGAAATATGATTGACCGGCAGTTGCAGGGCAGTTTCCAGATTACTGAGCCACCTTTTCTTTGTTTGTCCCGGCAGGTTGAATATCAGATCCAGGTTAATATTTTCAAATCCTATGGAGTTGGCCTCCTTTATTGTATTAATTGCTGTCTGCCTGTCGTGTATGCGTGTAAGGAATTTCAGTTCATCATTATCGAAGGACTGAACTCCAACGCTAAGGCGGTTAATTCCAAGACTTAGAAAATCCCTGAGCCTTTTTGAATCCACGGTCCCCGGATTTGTCTCCAGCGTGATCTCCGCACTTCCGGAGACACTGAAATTGCTTTTAAGGAAATCCAGTATTTCCCCGATGTATGACGGCTCCATTAGTGAAGGAGTACCCCCTCCGAAGAATACCGAGGTAAACAGCCTGCCTTCAGAATGAATTGCTGAATAGTAAGATATCTCTTTTTTGAGTGCACCCAGGTATTTCTCTACATTCTCTTTGGTTATTACAGAATAGAAATCACAATAAATACACTTATGTTCGCAAAAAGGAATATGGATATATAACGCTGATTCCTTCAAATATTTCCTCAACTTTCTTTTATTATCCCGCCATAGTTACCAGAAGAGTTCATGTCACTCTTTCTGAACTGTCGTCATAATCATTTCTACAGTATGCCCATCAATTCCTTTGCACCCTTAAGACTGGCCTCGGTTATCTCCTCACCGCTCATCAGTTTGGCCACTTCCCTTACTCTTTCATCATCATTCAGCCTGCTTATCTTGCTTACCACCCTGTCGCCATGCACCCCCTTAACAACTGCAAAGTGCTGATCCGCCATTCCGGCAATCTGGGGCAGGTGTGTAATTGAAATAATCTGGTGGAATGCAGCAAGTGATTTAAGCGTCTGGCCTACTTTCTGCGCAATGCGCCCGCTGACTCCTGTGTCAATTTCATCAAATATGAGTAAAGGCAGGCGGTCATTTTTTGCCAGAATAGATTTAAGGGCAAGCATGACCCTGGAGATTTCCCCTCCTGAGGCAACCTTGGCAAGGGGTTTTGGATCCTCGCCCAGATTTGTTGAAATGAAAAACTCCACCTCATCAAAACCCATAGGATTATACTTGTAATGCCGGCCTTCTGCGACAATATATGATTCAGAATCCTTATCAGCCGGCGGCTGATTTATAATGACCTTAAACACCGCATTTGAAATTCCAAGATACGACAGAGATTTGACCACTTCAGATTCAATTACCCTGGCAGTTTCTTTCCTTTTTTTCGAAATCCTGGCGGCTGCACTGCCGCAGGCCTCACGCGAACGCGATATTTCCTGCTGCAGCGAATTAATGTTTTCAGTAAAATTTTCTGCCAGGCTGTATTCCTCGCCAATACGGCTGCGGTACTGGATTACACTCTGGAGCGAGCCGCCATATTTTTTCTTCAGCATGGTAATAGCACTGATGCGCTCGCGCACCTCTTCGAGCCGCTCGGGTTCCAGGTCTATCTTATTTTTATAGCTTCTTACAAATTCGGCTATATCATTTATAAGGGCAAGCACACTCTGGCATTCGCCTTCTGCCTCGGAAAAGGTTTTATCGATTCTGGCCATTTCCTGAAGCTGGTTCCTTATATCCACAAGCTGGTCATAGACAGCATTTTCGGATTCATACAGGTTCTGATAAATACCATTTGTTGATTCAAGCAGCCTTTCAGCATTTTCAAGAATTTTAAGCTCATCATGGAGCCTGGTATCCTCTTCTTCCTCCGGAGAAACCGCATCAATTTCTTTTATCTGAAATCCATAGAGTTCCTTTTTCTCCTTCAGGAGCTCCTCTTTTTCTTTCAGCGATCTGAGCTGATTGAGCAGCGAGGATAGCTTATGGTAGCTTGAGGCATATTCCTCCAGAAATTTGCCATAATTTCCAAACTCATCCAGCATCTCAATGTGTGTTTCAGTCCTTAGAAGCGACTGATGCTCATGCTGCCCGTGCAGGTCAACCAGCAGATTTCCCACGTCCTTAATCAAAGCAAGGGTAACCGGAGTATCATTCAAAAAACAGCGGTTGGACCCTTTCAGTGATACTTCACGTCTCATTATCAGTTCGGACTGGAAATCGATGTCATTTTCTTCCAGCACAGCCTTAACCTTCTGGTTGCCTTCAACGTCGAAGATGCCTTCGACAACGGACTTGGCCGCTCCTTTCCTGACTATTTCAGTAGAAGCCCTTTCACCAAGAAGCAATCCCATTGCATCGATAAGGATTGACTTACCGGCACCGGTTTCACCGGTGATAATGTTCAACCCTTTACCGAATTCAATGAAGATCTTTTCAATTAAAGCATAATCCTGAATCTGAAGTGATTTTAGCATATAACCTTAAATTTTTCCGTAAATTTAACTGAAATTTGAGGAATATAAAAGGAATAAAATATTTCCGTGCCCCTTATTTCAGGACCAGCATTTTCCTTGTCTGAACGAATTTACCTGCCTGAAGGCGATAAAAATAGATACCGCTGACCAGGCTGTGGTTAAGCGCATTAAATCTAACCGAATGATTTCCCGCCTGTTTAAATCCGTCTTCCAGCACGGCTACTTCCTTACCCAAAATATCGAATACCGTAAGTTTTACGTATCCTGCTGAAGACAACCTGTAGCCGATAACTGTTTCCGGGTTGAACGGATTGGGATAGTTCTGCTCCAGGTCAAAGTTTCCGGCAATTCTCAGCTCAGGATTTACACCAACCGTGCGGCTTCCGGCGTCAGTAATTTTATATACACTGCCGCTATAGCCGCAAACGGCTATTGAACTGCTGTTTAATTTTGAAACAGAGGTCAATTCCTCTCCTAAAAAGGCGGTATCAACGACCGACATCGAGTTTGCTGAAGTTGATCTTAGAATAAAGCCCTTTTGCCCTACTGCCCAGACTGATGAATCATTCAGGGCCAAAACATCATGAAGGAGTGTTCCTTTAAGTGCCAGAGTGTCAGTCATAAGCACAACACTCTTAAAGCCGTCGTTAGTCCTGAAAACCGCGCCATTTTCGCCGCACGCAAATCCCTGCTTATCATTCAGCATATAGAGTCCGGTAAGTGCTACATCCGGCCGGGCAAGTGTTCCATGCGACCAGTTTGTGCCGTCATTTGTTTCATAAATCCTGTCTCCGCCACCAACAGCAAATCCCTTCGTGGCTGAGAGCATCCTGATATCGCTTAAATTGCCGCTGAATTGGGCTGTCTGACTCCAGTTGCTCCCCTTATCGGAAGTTTTGAGTATACGCCCGTCGGTGGTCACCATAAACCCGTTACTTGCGTCATAAAAGAACAGTTTATTGTTGCTCGTTGATCCCCCGGCTCCATGGCTTTCCCAGTTTGAACCATTATTTGCAGAAAAATAATAACTGCCGTTTTTACCACAGGTGTACAGGTTTCCACCAATGGCAACAATACTATAGAGCGGACCGCTTATCACCAAAGGCAGTCTTTGCCAGGATTTTCCCCCGTCATGAGTAGTATTGATCTCACTTTCCCTGGATGAGCCGCCGGCAACCACGATGTTCAGGGAATCCTGGGCAAAAGCACTATAATAATCCCTGCTGCTCATAGTATTTGTGGTCCATGTTGCTCCCTTGTCAGCTGACATAAATATAATACCATTGTTTCCCCCTACTGCGATTTTCTGATCAGCAAGAATAAAGGTTGATGTCAGCTGGTCATTTGTAAAAGGCGACACCTTTGTCCAGTTGTTTCCGCCGTCATTTGATCTGTAAACAGCTCCATTAATTCCGCATACAATTCCTTCCGACGCATTGAAAAATGCTATCGAATACAGGGCAACGTTTTCGGTGGTATTATTCAGAAAAAATGACTGTCCCCCATCCGTGCTCTTAAGTATCTTTCCATTTGTTCCGCAAATGAAATACACATTAGGCGCAGATTTTGAGATACCGTACATGGCCGCTTTCGACCCGGTTTTATTTGCCGTTGCATCCCAGGTCACACCGCCGTCTTTGGTAAACATAATACTTCCATTACCGCCGACAATTATTCCCTTAAGTGAACTTTCCCAGCTCATTGAGGTAAAGCTAAGATCAGTAAATGAGGGTAATGTAACCGCCTGCCAACTTTCCCCCCCGTCAACAGTTCTTATAAGAGCCTTACTACCGTCCTTGCCACCGCAAATATAACCGGTATCGGGGCTGCAGAAATATATATCATAGATGCCGCCCTTAAAGACCAGGGTATCTGTTTTTTCCTGCCAGCTATTACCTGCATCCGTTGTTTTATAAATTATACCTTTATCACCGCCAACCCAGCCGTTTTTTTCATCTTTGAAAAAAATACACTTCAAATTATCCTTAACCCTGAAAGGCTGAGATGGGGTATAATTCCAGCTGCTGCCCATATCACTGGAAACTGAGACAAATGTTCTAAGCCCCAAATCGTTTCCAACGGCAAAAAGCACATTACCCGCCCTGGTTATCTTTTTAACGTCACCCATGAATGTAGGTTTCCTGATGAGTGTCAAAGAATGCTGAGCAAACAAAGGCAGGCTGCAGAGCAGCAGGAAAATAAAAGTGTATACTTTTTTCATAAATTATTCTTTAATTGTTGATAAAATGAAAGTTTTTAATAATCGTAAAATTTCATCGAAAATATAGCAAAGTTTACTGTTTTTTAATATTATTGTTTAATTATACGTGTATTATATTTTTCATGCTGCAGAAACAGCCACTCATAATTTGACAATGACAGATAATATAGCTATATTCGTAGTACGAAATTTAATTATGTTTATACGTTCTAAAATATAGATTTTACATCGCGGGGTGGAGCAATTGGTAGCTCGTCGGGCTCATAACCCGAAGGTTCTAGGTTCAAGTCCTAG
>JBLMZM010000101.1:0-10276 GCA_050258815.1 Ignavibacteriales bacterium | reverse complement strand
CTGTTAAAAGCTGCCTTAATAGCTGGCTCCTTTCCGCGCCAATAATTTTTCTTACGGTAATCTCCTTAACGCGCTGAGAAAAGCGTGCTGAAGTCAGGTTGACGTAATTAATTGAAGCGATAACAAGGAGGATCATTGCCATTGTCAGATAAAGGTATATCTGGTCAATAGATCTCTTCCCTGTCTTTGAATAAATATCCGATTTAAGGTGAATGTCTCCGAGAGGCTGGGAGAAATATTTAGGGTGATGAAAACTTCCAATTACATGATGTCTTTGTAAGAATGGTTTGTACTTTTTATCGACATCGTCTACACTTGCATTTTCTTTAAGGAGGAAATAGACGTGATACATAGACATTCCCCATGACTGGTTGGGGTTAGTAATACCCGACATGACAGCCATGCCGTAACTTCCGGTATTTTCAGAAATCGGGATAATCATATCGGCAGTAAAGTGGGAGTTTGCAGGCATGTCTTTATAAACGCCTCTAACGGTGAAGTCATACTGATTACTGTACAGCAGTTTCATCCCCATCGGGTTTTCATTACCGAAATATTTTTTTGCAGTGCTTTCTGAAAGGCAGATGGAACTGGGGTCATTAAGTACAGTTTCAGGGTTACCCTGGATAAAATTAAAAGAAAAGATCTTCAGGAAGTCAGGGTCTGCCATAAGTATATTCTCTTCGTCAAAATCCTTTTCATTAATGGTAATCACCCCTCTTTCGACCGACATTCTTGCAGTCATTTTTATTTCTGGAAACTCATCCTTCATAGCCCTGGCCAGGGGGTTTGGCAATACTGGGTCAATAGTTTTCCCTCCGAAAAAGTCCTCCCCGTCGTCAACAACCCTGTAAATTCTATGGAAGTTCTCATTATGCCTGTCGTAGCTGAACTCATAGGCCACATAGAGCAGGGCGAGCACAACAGGAACGAGTGCAATTGAAAAGCCCAAAATATTAATAATAGAATATACCTTGTATCTTCTAAGGTTTCTGAGTGTGATGAGTATGTAATTCCTTAACATGCCATTAAGCCCTGAATTGTGATTGACAGGAATAATTTATTCATATCTGAGATTATCCACGGAATTAGCTGATGCCACCCTGAAGGCAATAATTAAAAGGGTTGATATTACAATTGCTGTTACCAATAGTGCTGCTAAAATGAAGATCCACGCATTCAGTTCTATATGGTATGCAAAGTCTTTAAGCCATTTGTTTGCAAAGTAATAGGTCAAAGAGCATCCAATGAGGATTGCAATTGCAATCAGGATCAGGAATTCATTTACGAGTGACCTTATAATGCTGAGGGTTGAAGCCCCGAGCACTTTTCTGATACCAATTTCCTTGGTTCTTTTTTCCGCCTGATAGAAAACGAGTCCGAAGAGTCCCATACAGGCAAATAATATGGCAACGGCAGATGAATAGGTAATTATATTTTTCCAGCGGTTCTCATTTTTATAGAGGTCCGCTAATTTATTATCCAGGAACACATAATCAAATACCTGCCCGGGGATCAGGTTTTCCCAGGCCTTTTGTAACTGAGCTACCGTTTTCAGTGTATTTCGAGGAGATATTTTTACATATATGCATTCATTCCACGATTTTTTGTTTGCACGGAAGAATGCTGCAGGAATGACTTTATCCCTTAAAGAACGATAATGGAAGTTCTTTACCACGCCAATGATCTGCACATCCTTTTGCTTTCTACCTCTGAACATAATGGATTTTCCCACCGGATTTTTTATGCCTGCTTCTTTTACAAGCTCTTCATTTACAATTATAGAGTTCAGTGAATCGGATGGATAAGCCGAAGAGAAGTTCCTCCCTTCCAGTAATTTTAGATTCAGAGCCGGAATCATATTCTCATCCATACTCACTTTCACGGCCGGAATCGTTGTATTCCCGTAATCTAAAAACCATCCGGATTGAATGTGGCCGTTTCCTCCTAAAACCATTCCGCTTGATGCGGAACTAATGACTCCTGGAATATTAAGGATCCTCTCCTTGTAAAGCCACAACTGCTCTTCCTTAATTCTACGGCCGAAAAAATCATTTGTCCGGATAAGAACAACATTATCCTTATTATAGCCCAGTTCAGCGGTCATTATGAAATTATACTGACTGTTAATTATCACGGCGCCGCTTATGAGCACTATGGCCAATATGAACTGCGTTGTTACAAAAACTTTGGCAAGTACCCCGGAACCGCTCAGCTTTTGGGTCCCTTTGAATATTTTAACCGGGTTCAGGCCTGAGACCAGAAGAGCCGGATATGCCCCGGCAAGAAGGCTTAGAATTACCGGAAGCATAATAATGCCCGATAAAATGCTCCCCCAGCCGGCGGCAAAAGACAGGTTTTTGCCAATCACCTGGTTAAACCATGGCAGAATAAGAACAGTCAGAACAATTGAGATCAAAAGAGAAATAAGAATGATGAAAAATGATTCAGCAACAAACTGGAAAGCGATTTCATATCTGGCGGCACCTGCAACTTTCCGGATCCCGATTTCCCGGAACCTGTGGCTCGACTGCGCTACTGTAAGGTTTACATAATTTATTGAAACTACAATCAGTATTGCGATACCAAGTATGAAAAGCACCAGTATAGAGACCGGTTCCGCCGTTTCTATTGATGAATACCCCCTCACTTCCGGACTTAAATGGACTTTTTCAATCGGGTAGAGGCTAAGCTCAGGACGGTAGAAGGGTTCTTTTTGAACCAGGGGTTTTATCATCCGCTTAAACCCAGCTTCAACGCCGGCTTTATCGCTTTGATTTTTCAGCATGACAAAAAATGAAGGAAGCGATTCATTGGGATGTATATCTTCCTTACTGAACTTGATCGTCCATATCTTCTCTGCGTTAACAAAAGGCACCAGCACACTATATTGAAGGCTTGTATTTGCCGGTGGGTTTTCGACAATACCTTCGACTAAAAAGTCATAGAATTCTATGTCTATTTTAATTGAAACTGTTTTCCCTATAGGATTATTCCGCCCGAAATGCTTTTGAGCAAATTCTTCAGTAATAAATATTGAAAGCGGGTTACTGCCGAATGAGTAAGGGTTTCCTGCTATAGTCTTAAAAGTAAACATCCTGAAGAATCCGGGTTCTGTATATGTCATCACTTCCTTTGAAATGGATCCATTTATTTTGATTTCCGACATATTGTCCAGGCAGTTGACAGCACATTCAATTCCCGGTATAGATTCCCTCATCATCCGGGATAATGAAAGCGGGAAATTACCGTAGCGTGCATCATGACGGGGAGTAAAAAGGACCGCGCGGAATATTCTATCTTTATTTTTGTGGAATGAATCGTAGTTCATTTCGTTATGAACAAACGTCATGAGCAGAATAAAGACGGTAAGTCCTACGGTAAAGCCCGTGATGCTGATAAAGGAAAAGAGCTTGTTTCTAAGCAGATTACGTGAAGCAACCTTCAGATAGTTGTTCAGTCTGCCGATAAAAAAGTATTTATAAGTCCTTAACATATCTTTATGCCCCGAATTGTTTTGAACGGGAATAATTTATTCATATCTAAGGTTCTCAACGGAATTGGATGATGCCACCCTGAAGGTAATAACTAAAAGGGTTGATATTACAATTATTGTCACCAGTAGTGCGGCAGCAATGAAAATCCAAACATTCAGCTCTATATGGTACGCGAAATTTTCAAGCCATTTATTTGCAAAGTAATAGCTTAGGGAGCAGCCAATTATAATTGCAAAAGAAATAAGGATCAGGAACTCGCCGGATAGAGATCTTACTATGCTTATGGTTGAAGCCCCGAGTACTTTTCTGATACCAATTTCACGGGTTCTTTTTTCTGCCGCAAAGAAAACGAGGCCAAAGAGTCCCATGCAGGCAAAAAATATTGCAACGGCAGATGAGTAGGTAATTATATTTTTCCACCGGTTCTCATTCTTATAGAGGTCAGTCAGCTTATTCTCCAGAAACACGTAATCGAATACCTGATCCGGAATAACTTTTTCCCATGTCTGTTTCAATTGGGCAAGGGTTTTCGGAGCATTTTGATCAGATATGTTCACGTAAATGCATGTATTCCACGTTCTCCTGTCTGACCTGGAAATTGCGACAGGGAGTATTTTTTCCTGCAGGGGCAAATAATTGAAATTCTTCACCACGCCAATAATCTGAAGGTCCTTTATATCCAGGAAAGCAAATGTAAGATGCTGTCCAACGGGATTTTTAATTCCGGCTTCCTTTACAAACTCCTCATTGACAATTACTGCATTCAATGAATCCGAAGGGTAAGCAGGTGAAAAGTTCCTGCCTTCAATGATCTTAAAATCCATGGCCGGGATCATTTCCTCATCAAAATCCATCTCGTGAGCGAAAATATATTTATTTCCGTAATCAAACCTCGACGGGGCCAGAATATCGCCACTTTCTCCAAGTATCCAATTGCTCATCGAAGCGCTTCTCACACCGGGAATATTAAGAGCCTGAGTTCTGAAAGTCCATAAGAGTTTGTCATCCATATTCCTGCCGAGGTATTCATTTGTACGGATGAGGAGAGTATTTTCCTTATTGTAGCCCAAGTCAGCTTTCATTAAAAAATTATACTGGCTGTTTACAATAATTGCACCGCTAATAAGCAATATCGAAAGGATGAACTGAACAGTAAGAAATATTTTGGCGAGCATGCCCGATCCGCTCAGTTTCTGAGTGCCTTTGAGAATCTTAACCGGGTTCAAGCCTGACATCACGACTGCCGGATAAGCACCGGCAAGAAGGCTTAAGGCCGCCGGGATGAGGATTACTGCTGAGGCGATACTTCCCCAGCCAAAATTCAATGTAAGATGCTTTTGAGTTATCCGGTTAAATTCCGGGAGCATAAGAGCCGAAATGAGAAATGAGGTTAGCAGTGAAATAATAATTATAAAAAAGGATTCATAAATAAACTGGCAGATTATCTCTTTTCTGGCAGCCCCCGAAACTTTTCTTATCCCTATCTCCTTAAAGCGGTGGGATGAGCGGGCAATTGTAAGATTGATGTAATTAATAGAAACAATTATCAGTATGGCAATTCCTATTATGCTCAAGACCAGCACTGGTAAAGGGCTGACCGCCTTAATAGCGGAAAAAGGTGCTATTTCGGTACTGAAATGAATTTTTTCAATGGGATAAAGCCTTAGTTCAAGTTTATATGGTTTATTACGGACAAGGGGTTTTACCATGCTATTAAACTCCTCTTCCACGCGGTTTTTATCAGCTTTATTTCTAAGCAGAACAAAAAGGGTGGGAAGATTTTCGCCGGGAAATATATCTCCCGGAGCCTTAACCAGTCCACTCATTCTTTCGGCATTCATGAAAGGCACAAGCACGTTAAATCTTAAAGCAGTATTTTCGGGCGGGTTTTCCACAATTCCTTCAACGAGAAAATTGCAGGGTTTCTCATTGACCGAATACCTGCGGATCGGATTACCCTGGTAATTTTTCCCGGAGGGGTTAAATATGTGAGTCACCTCAATAATTTTAGTTGAAATTGTTTTACCCAATGGATCCTTACTGCCGAAATACTTTTCAGCAAATGCCCGGGTCACGAATACTGCATTAGGGTTATTGCCAAATTTGTATGGGTTGCCCGCCAGTGTTCTGAATGAAAACACTTTAAAGAAACCCGGGTCTGCAAAGGTTATTTTCTCTTTTATTAACTGTCCGTTTACTTTTATTTCAAGGTTCTTATCGTAGTAGTTTACAGCTTCATCAATCTGCGGTATTGTTTCCTTCATTCTCATGGATAAGGCGGCCGGGAAATTGCCATAGTACTTGTGATCATTAGGTGTATATACAACTGCGCGGAAAATTCTGTCCTTATTTTTGTGAAAGGAATCGTAGCTCATTTCATTCTGGACAAAGGTCATAAGGAGAATAAAAACCGTAAGGCCCACCGTAAAGCCCGCAATGCTGATAATGGAGAATAATTTATTTCTCCACAGGCTGCGGGAAGCTATTTTCCAGAAGGATTTCAAAAACTTTAATTTCATGTTTCCTCTTTTTTCAGACACCTCAATAAGCACTTATTCGTATTTAATTATTTTCACCGGGTTTATCTTGGATGCTTTCCAAACATGATAACATGTTAAGACAAATATCATAACCCAGATGGCGCATACTGCTTCTATAAATGGATAATATCCCATATTGATCCTGTAAATGAAGTTGCTGAGCCATTTGGCAGATAAATAATAAGCTATAGGAATTGCTATCAGTGCGGCAACCAAAGATAAATTATAAAATTCCTTCAATAATAAAATAATCAGGCTAATTCCAGAAGCACCAAGGATTTTTCTAATGCCAATTTCCTTAAGGCTGCTTTTAATTAGAAATGTTAAAAGTCCGAATAATCCAAGTGAAGCCAACACTAAGGAGAATATTGTGATTATTTCGATTACTCTTGATAATTTGACTTCTGATGAATAAAGGTCAGCAAATTTCTCCTTAAAATTGATTTCACAGGTACTGAATGGAAATTCCGGAGCAAACTTATTCCATTCACTCTCTACAATTTTTTTTGCCTGCCTTTCATCCGTATTAAATTTTACAATTATATTCCAGCACTGCCTGATGTTTATAAGAAGAACAACAGGCTCTATTTTTTCATGTAATGTCCAGAAGTGGAAATCTTTTACAACTCCAATGATTGTACCGGTTTTCCCATAAAACTGAACTTTTAAGCCCAATGGATTATCCACTTTCATTGCCTTTACCATTGCTTCATTCACAATAAATGCCTCGTCATTATCCGACGGGTATTCCTTTGAGAAATTTCTTCCTGAAATTATTTTCAACCCATAGGTAGGAATAAAATTATAATCCGCCCCTAATACATGCCCCGTTATATAATCTTTATTACAATTCTCATTAATCGACAGAATCTTCAATCCGCTTGTTATTCCAAGCCGGTGGGGAAATATTACTTCCGAGCCACACACATTCTTAATATCAGGGTGCTTCATCAGATTATTTCTGAGAGATTCGTACCGGGATTGTAATGCCCCATTTGGAATGTCGATAGCAATTATTTTTTGTCTGTCAAAACCTAAATCTTTATTAAGTAAATAATTTGTTTGCTTTCCTACAACACTGAATAATACAATCAATATTATCGTAATGATGAATTGAAAGAGGATTAAGAACTTTCGAAGATATGGCTTTCTATAACCCCCTCTGTTTTTCCGGATTATTCCAAGAGGCGTTAATGATGACATATATAAAGCCGGGTAAATTCCGGCAATTAATCCTAAGGCAATAATTGTAAGAATAATGGGGAGTATTAACTCATAAATTGTAAAACTAATATCCTCAAAATAAACCAGGTGATATTTGTTCTGAAATATTTCTATTATAGCTGCAGCAATCATTGTGGAAATAATTGCCTGGAATAATGTTTCAATTTGAATCTGGTAGAATATATCTTTTTGTTTTGCTCCAAATGTCTTTCTGATACTTATTTCAGAACCACGCGTATCAGCAATTCCCGTCGTTATATTAATATAATTTGATATTGCAATAACTAATATGGAAACACATAACAGCATTATTATGGCGATTTGGTTAGTTCTGCTTTTTCTGACCGTATCAAATTTTATATTCTCCGAATGCATCCTTATGTCACTTAACTTCTGAATAATAAAGTTGGTGTATAGTGACTCATTTTCTTTGAAGTTCGTATCTACAAAATTATTTAATTTATCATTAAAATTCACTGAGTCAATGCTATGATTGGTCAGAATGTAGGTATAATATCTGCTTGAATACCAGTTATTAAGTTCATCGGTGCGGAATCTCTTTATATGGATATCCATTGGAATTATAATTCTAAAATCCAAATGTGTATTCTTTGGAATCTCTTTAAAGACGCCAGTAATCTTTAAGTCATATTTATTATTAACGTTTAAGATTTTTCCTACAGGATTTTCCTTTCCGAAGTATTTCTCTGCAATTTCCCTTGAAATAATTATGGAATATGGATCTGACATGGCTTCATTTTTATTTCCTGACTGGAGTTCAAAGGAGAAAAAATTAAAAAAGTTCTTATCGGCATATACTACTTTCTCCTCCCTGAATACAATGTCCTTGTTTTTCAATATTGCATCTGTATATGTTAACCTTAACGTACTCTTAATTTCAGGATATGTGTTTTTTAATTCTTCGGCTAATCTATAAGGAGTTGTTCCAAACGTTTCACCATTCTTTACGTCTCTTTTCACAATCCTGTAAATATTCCCGTAATGATTATGAAACTTATCAAAACCCGCTTCATATTCCAGATCCTTCAATAATAATAATAAACTCACACTTCCCACAGATAAGCTTGCAGTACATATAAATAAGTAAAGCTTTTTCTGGAATAATCTTCTAAAAAAATATTTCAGATAGTGTAGCAGCATGTTATTTATAATTTGTCTTATTATTCAGCAAAAGTTAAATATTCCCAAGTCCATTATATAAAAGAGGAAAATATTATTATACGTGAAATTTCTCTTTATAGTTCTCCGTCACAACGTGACCGTCGAAAAGGTGGATTATCCTTTGTGCATATTCAGAGTCGTGTGGCGAGTGGGTTACCATGGCAATTGTGGTACCTTCTTCGTTAAGCCTGGTTAAAATATTCATTACCTCTTCCCCGTTTGCTGAATCGAGGTTACCAGTAGGTTCATCTGCAAGTATGAGTTTGGGTTTTGCAACAACGGCTCTTGAGACTGCAACCCTCTGCTGCTGGCCTCCGGAGAGCTGCTGCGGGAAATGATCTTTTCTATGCATCATGCTGGTTCTTTCGAGCACTTCATTTACCATCTCTTTTCTGTTTGAAGATGAAATGCCCATATAGAGCAGCGGGAGCTCAACGTTCTCATATACTGTCAGTTCATCAATAAGGTTAAAGCTCTGGAATACGAAGCCGATATTTGATTTTCTGAGGCGTGCCCTCTGGCGCTCGGAATACTTTGAGACTTCCTGCCCCATAAAGTTATAGTGTCCTTCCGTCGGGTTATCCAGAAGTCCCAGTATGTTCAGGAGGGTTGATTTTCCGCAGCCCGAAGGGCCCATAATGGCTACAAATTCCTTTTCCTTAATTTCAATGTTAACGCTGTTTAAGGCAGTAGTTTCCACCTCTTCGGTAGTAAAGATTTTCTTCAGGTTGTTGGTTTTGATCATGGCTGTTACCTTTGATTTAGTTATATGAGCCGGTATTAGTTTTTTATAATAAGTTTTTCCACGTCGCCGAAATTTTCATAAGATGAAGTTATTACCCTTTCGCCTGCTTTAAGGCCGCTTATAATTTCATAATATTCAGGGTTCTGTCTTCCAAGACTTACATTTCTTTTGATGGCAGATTGGCCACTGGTATTGAGAACATAGACCCACTGGCCTCCTGTTTTCTGGTAGAATCCCCCGCGCGGCAGAAGGAGTGCCCTGGTTCTTTCACTCAGCTTAAGTTTTATCTGAAGCGTCTGACCGCGTCTTAACCCATGGGGAACACTATCTGCAAAGTCGAGATACACCTGGAATTTCCCGTCTTTTACTCCGGGGAATACTTTAATTACGGTAAGCCTGTAGCTCTTCCCGTCAATTTCGGTGGAAGCCTCAAGTCCCGTATTCACTCTTGCGATATAATATTCATCAATATCAGCCGACACCTTAAAGCCGTCCTGGGCATCTATCTGTCCTAACTGGTTGCCGGGGGATTTCGACTGGCCAATTTCGGCATCCAGGAAAGTAAGCTGTCCTCCAATTGGGGCGCGAAGTGTGAGCTTATCAATATTTTCTCTTATCAGTTCCAGGTTCATCTGAAGGCGGCGGATAGATTCATCTATCTGAGAGAGCTGAGTGCGCCTTAAGACTGAATCCTGCTGAAAGTTCTGGTAGGCAAGTTTCTGTTCGGCAAGATCGCGAAAATAGCTTTCCCTTACTTGTTCAAACTCCTGTTCCGAGGTAAGCTTTTTCTCCCACATTATTTTTTCACGTTTATACTTCTGGCGTGAGATATTAAGATTATAGTTTGCCGCAACGAGAGAAGCCTGAAGCTGTGTACTGTTCTGCTCAATTCTTAGGCGTGTATTGCGGGCCTCATTTATCTGCTGGAAAGTGCCGGTCTCCTGTTGAAGAGTGCTGAGCTGGAGGTTTGTATTTGAAAGCTTAAGGATTTTGTCGCCTGGGCGGAGGTATGCTCCCTCTTCAACAAATATCTTTTCCACAGAGCCTCCCAAAATAGCATCCAGGTAGAACGTGGTTCTTGGGAGTGT
>JBLMZM010000100.1:0-4356 GCA_050258815.1 Ignavibacteriales bacterium | reverse complement strand
CTGTTCCTTATTTATAGCCCGGAAGATCTCCCTTGACGCCAATTCATTATTATCCCCTTTGAGCCACAGCTTCTCAATCATCATCGGCTCCTGCGTATCGCTAACAAATGCAATTACAGGAGAATTTTTCTCTGAGGTTTGCGGATAAACAGCAGCGCCACAGAAAATCATCACAAAAATAATTCTAACTATAGCAGGGAAAAACCTATTCATATATTTTTTCAGAATACCATATTTACTTTTTAGGATAGCATTTAGAATTATCAATAAAAAAACCACGGGAGTGGTTTTCTGTCTGTAGCCCAGGGTGTGCCCGCTCGCCTTCAGGCGGGCCAAAACCCTGGGGAAAATCAAAAAATCCCCAAAACTCATTTCAATATCATCAGTTTCTTCGAACCCGTATAACTACCTGCCCGGATTGTGTAAATATAGATACCACTGGGAAGTGATGACCCGTCAAAATGAACGGTATATTGTCCTGCACTCTGCTCCTTATTTACCAGAGTTGCCGCCTCGCGCCCGAGCATGTCAAAAACCTTCAGCTCAACAAAAGATTCTTTGGGAATCATATAGCTGATAGTTGTCGCCGGGTTAAAAGGATTCGGGTAATTCTGAGAAAGCATAAAGCCGCGAACAGCCGCGCCCTCTCCGGAACCTTTAACATCTGCAACCGGATCATTGAATTCCAGTATGCTCAGCTTGCTCCTCTCAATTGTCGTATCCCTGCTTTCACTCCAGAAGCAGTAAATCTTTCCGTTTTTCAACTTAATAATTGGCAGAGTCTGGTAGTACTCTTCATTTTCGCCGCTTACTCTGAAAGGAGTGCCTATGGGCTTGTTATCCGGAGAATATCTCTGTGCATAGATTTTCATATTTTCCTTCCACTCCTCCTGGTCCCAGGCAACAACCGTATTGCAAAGAGAATCAATTGCTACAGATACCGAGGGAGCCACGCCGACTCCTCCCTCCTTTGAAGTAACATTCTCGCTTGCTCCGAGCGGTTTTCCATCCTTATCAAAACGCCTTAGCTGGATCTGGTAGCCCAATCCGTTCAGCTGCCCTCCCCAAACTGCCGTAAAGTTTCCCTTCGGGTCCACTGCAGCGTCCAGAAACCACAAGTCCGTCAGGCGGCTGTCTTCACTTACAAGAATGCTGCTGCCCTGTGGAATTCCGGTAATTGAGACCTCCCTTGCATAGACCTTGTACGAGCCGCTTCTGTTATCCCTCCAGAAAACCCAATATCCGCTCCCCGCAGGCTTAACAGCTATTTTAGCTGAAGAACACTCCGCGTTTTCATTGTCATTAAACCTTACTTCCGGTCCTTTCGACTCAAGCTCTGTTGATAGCAATCTTCCGTAGACTCCGTCATAATGACCCACCTGGCTTCCGCCGGTCCAAACCCCCGCAGCGAGTGAATCGTTGAGGAGAGATATTTCGGGACTCCGGCGGTATATATCCCCCGAAGTGGAGCTGATTCTTATGTCTGTCCTGAGAGAGTCTTTTGCAAGGTCCAGTACCCCTCCTTTTATGTATGAACTGAATATCATTGTCATTTCATTCCAGAGGAATAGAACAGAGCCTTTACTTTCTGCAAGTGCCGGTGAACCTGCCCAGGGAGATGAAATAATACTTCTTTGATTTCTTATTGGAATGCCCGACGAATTAAAAGTCTGGTAATAAATGCCTGAATAACTGCCCTTGAAACCCATATGTATATTCCCGCCCAAATCCATTGAGGTCCGGAAAAAAAACAGGCTGTCTGAGAGTACGATATCAGGCTTGTTCTGTGCAAAAGCCTGGAGGCTTAAGAAAAGAAATGCAATTGTTAAAAGATGAGTTTTCAACTTCACTCCGCAAAACTTTTATTAGAAAGCTGAATTTCATTTAAATACGCAGAACAGAGACAACAATATAAAGCGCCATTAAGTACTTTGTGAAAATTATTTATTTTTTACGCATTATGCCAGTGATTTCTGAATCATTTTTGTCCACTATTTCAGAAAGGAGTTATTATCGTAACGTACTTCTTATCATTTATTGCATTAATTTATATAAAAGAATTCGCCACTTTCATTTTAGTATTCTTCAATAAAGCCCTTTTTCCCGCGCCTTATGACAAACCACTGATTATTATTTTCTCTTGAGTAGTAACTAAGAGAATTATTTGGTATCTTCGAAAATTCTTCAAACAATTAACAACAGGAGTCTGATGGAAAAAATTAAGTCGTACAATACACATGACAGTGGAATTGATATTTTCAGGGGACTTGCAGTCTTATCGGTAATTTTGCTTCACCTTAACATAAGAATTCCTTTCAGCGGCACCTTTTTAGGCAGCATGATGCCAAAGCCAATATACAGCATCTTTTTCTGGAGCGGGTATTATGGCGTCTGCACGTTTTTTGTTATTTCAGGATTTTTAATTACCAAATCAGCACTGAATAAATGGAGTTCATTGCCGAAAGTCAGTCTGCGCGGCTTTTATACAATGAGAATTGCACGCGTAATGCCGATGCTTCTGTCATTGCTTTTTGTCCTTTCCCTGCTTCATTTCAGCGGTATTGAGGAATTTGTAATCAATCCGGCAAAAACATCTCTGGGCAGAGCTATTTTTGCCGCACTGACGTTCCACATAAACTGGCTTGAGATCCAGGTAGGCTATCTGCCCGGTCCATGGGATATACTCTGGTCTTTATCCATTGAAGAGTTCTTTTATTTCTTTTTCCCTATTGTTTGCTTTTTCTGCCGCAAGGAGTGGCATTTTGTTGCTCTTGTCTCAGTATTCCTCATTATCTCTCCTTTTGCGCGTACAACGTGGTATCCGGGAAATGAATTGGCGGACAAGAATCATTTTGCATACCTAGACGCAATCTCCCTTGGATGTATTGCTGCCTTAGTATCAAGAAGAATTGAGCTGAAGAAAAATGCTTTACTTATAATGAAAATAGCCGGCTGGCTCTTGTTTGGACTGGTTTTCTTTTTCAGGAAATGGGTTTACTCAATCGGTATAACCTCAATCGGGTTAAACGTGAGCCTTTTAGCCATAGGCGCTGCATTGATACTGATCTGCATGAATAAGAGTTTTTCAAAAAATCCAAAGACTCCGTCAAAATTTACAGAACCGCTTCTCATTTTAGGCCGGAACAGTTATGAGATATATCTTACGCACATATTCATCGTGATTTCTTTTGTATATATATTTGATTCAATGAAGCTTTCAGGAGAATGGATCTGGGCGCTTTACATTTCTGTAATAGTTTTATCGGCAATTTTAGGAAACTTAATAGCTCAGTATTTTTCAAATCCTGTTAATCTTATTATCCGTAAAAGGTCAAATATCAAATTTGCGGCAGAAAAGGCCTCTCTAAAAGAAGATCTGCCTGAAGAGCAGTTGTCCGAAGAGCAGGAAGCCCGCTAAAATTCAATGCCTTATCCCGATAGATCTTTTTTACAGAAAAAGGCAGAGACAATTATGACAGTCTCTGCCTTTTTCTGTTAACTATTCATCAAATATCATTTCAGAATCAACATCTTGCGCATTGAAGTATGTTCCCCTGCCCTCAGCTGATAGATATACATCCCGCTCGGAAGGTTTGATGCGTTGAACCGGACTGTGTGGGCGCCTGCATTCTTATATTCATCTACAAGAGTTGCCACTTCCTTTCCAAGCATATCATACACCCTGAGAGTTACGTTTGACGGTTCAGGCAGCTGGAAACTGATCTGCGTTGTTGGGTTAAACGGATTGGGATAGTTCTGCAACAGTGCAAAATCCTTTACATAGCTGCTTTTTTCACCAACTGAGGTGGCAGCATCATTTTTGAATATGGAAAGCCCGTTTGCGCTCTCAGAAAAAATAATATAATCTTTGTCAATAAACATGTCTGAAATGTAAGTAACCTCATCATAAAATCTTACAAGTTGAGGCGATGCGGGATTCTCTAAATTGTAAACCCTTAGTCCTCTGCCCGTAAAAAATACGTAAGCAAAGCCACCCAGCACACTAATTTTGTAAGCACCGGCATCTGCAATTTTGCCAACTTCTTTCGGGCCCTTAGGATCGGAAACATTAAATATTTTTATCCCGTCATCATATATGCTTACATATAAATAGTTGCCTTTAAGGCAAAAGTTTTGCGCATTCAAAACCGGGATTTCACTGACGAGAACTGCTCCTGAGGGATTACTGATATCAAAGATCTTTACTCTTTTCATCTCCTCTAATAAATATAATGTTGAACCATTGACCGCTATATCCAGATCTCTAACCGGATCCGTTGAGTAGCTGAATATTTTTTCCGGATGAAATGGATCAGCCGCATTATAAATCATGAATTCATAAGGCCTTACCGCATA